>NZ_JBYTAE010000038.1:0-51887 GCF_058787875.1 Hydrogenophaga sp. FW305-3-2-15-A-LB1
GGCGGGACATCGTGGGGCGACTCTGTGTTTGAAAAAAAGAAGCTCAGGCCGACTCGAACAGCGTGGTGCCGGCGTGCCAGCGCCGCAGCGCGTCCACCGTGACCCAGCGCTGCTCCATGCCGGCCACGCCGCTGGGCAGCAGCTGGTCCACGTCGCCCAGGTGGGGCAGCACGAGCAGGGCGTCGTCGAAGCGGTGGTCGGCGGTGTGCACGGTGGGCGTGACCAGGGTCTGCAGGCCGGCGTCGGTGGCCGCGCGCAGGCCGTTGGCCGAGTCCTCGAAAGCGAGGCAGGCGCTGGCCGGCAGCCCCAGCGTGGCGAGCACCTGCTGGTACACCTGCGGGTCGGGCTTCTTGCGCGGCGCGGTGGACGCGTCGCCGATGGCGGCGAAGTGGCGTTTCCAGTCCGGGCCCAGCGGGGTGCGCAGCAGGGCGTCGATATTGGCCGGCGTGGTGGTGGTGGCGATGGCCAGGCGCAGGCCGCTGGCCAGGGCTTCGCGCATGAGCCGCAGCACGCCGGGGCGCAGCGCGAGCTGGCCGCCGCTCACGCGGTTTTCGTAGAGGCGCGTCTTGATGGCGTGCACGCGCTCGATGGTGGCTTGCGCGGCCTGGCCGCCGGCCACGTCGGGCTCGACCATGCGCCAGTGGTGGGCGATGCGCTCCTTGCCACCCGAGACCTGCAGCAGGCGGATGTAGGTGGCGTCGTCCCAGTGCCAGCCCAGGCGCACCTCGGCGAAGGCGGCGTTGAAGGCGGCGCGGTGCGCGGCCTCGGTGTCGGCCAGGGTGCCGTCCACGTCGAAGATGAGGGCCTCAAGCATGGCCGGCCCCTTCGGTGTCGCTGAACAGGCGGCTGGCCAGGATGTCGGGCGCCTGCAGCGTGGTGAGTTCTTCGGCCGTGAGCTCGCGCTGCGGCTGCGCGAACAGGCGGCTGGCCTGGCGCAGGCGCGCGCGGTCCAGCGCGTTGCGCACGCTGCGCGCGTTGGCGAAATGGGGTTGCTGCAGGCGCAGGCCCAGGTAGCGCTCGAAGGCCTCGGCGGCCTCGGGGCTGAAGCGGTAGTTCTGCTCGGCCAGCATCTGGCGCGAGATCCGCATCAGTTCGTCGGCCGAGTAGTCCGGGAACGCCAGGTGGTGCGCGATGCGCGAGCGCATGCCGGGGTTGGACTGGAAGAAGGTGTTCATGCGGTCCTCGTAGCCGGCGAGGATCACCACCAGGTCGTCGCGGTGGTTCTCCATCACCTGCAGCAGGATCTCGATCGCCTCCTGGCCGTAGTCGCGCTCGTTCTCGGGGCGGTAGAGGTAATACGCCTCGTCGATGAACAGCACGCCGCCCATGGCCTTCTTGAGCACCTCGCGCGTCTTGGGCGCGGTATGGCCGATGTACTGGCCCACCAGGTCGTCGCGCGTGACGGCCACCAGATGGCCTTTGCGCACATAGCCCAGGCGGTGAAGGATCTGCGCCATGCGCAGGGCCACCGTGGTCTTGCCGGTGCCGGGGTTGCCCGAGAAACACATGTGCAGGCTGGGCGGCTGCGAGGGCAGGCCCAGGCCGGTGCGCAGCTTGTCGATGACGAGCAGCGCGGCGATGTCGCGCACGCGCGCCTTGATGGGCGCCAGGCCCACGAGCTCGTCGTCCAGCTCCTGCAGCACGGCCTCGACCTGCGTCTCGGCCAGCACCGCGCCAACCGAGCGCGCGGGCGGTGCGGCCACCGGTGCCGCTGCGGTGGTCACGGTGGCATCGGTGGACAGCGGCGGCGGCGTGCTGCCGGGGATGGCGTAGAGGGTTGAGTTCACGGGTGTGGGCACCTGGGTCAAGTCGCACCACGGAACCGGCTTTGCCGGGCCGTGGGTGCGGTCCCCCGAAGGGGGAAGACGCGAAGCGGCGCAGGGGGAGTCATTGATACCGCTCACCTTCCGGGCGGTCGGCGCCGTAGCCGCGCGTGGTGTAGCGCAGGCTGCGGCCGTTGACTTCCTGGCGCTCCAGCATGAAGCCGGGCTCGCTGGCCGGGCGGTTGACGATGAAGCTCATGGCGATGGTCTCGACGTTGCGCGTCGAATCGAAGGCCATCAGGCGGATGTAGTGGCGCGGGAAGGCCTTGCGGCAGGCCTGCAGCTCCTGCAGCACGCCGGCGGCGTCGTGCAGGTCGAACATGGGGTTGCCGTACATCGACCAGTAGGTATTGCGCGGGTGCGGGTCGTCGGTGTATTCCACGCTCCAGGCGTAGCCGCGCTTGAGGCCGTATTCGATCTGCGCGGTGATTTCCGGGTCCGTGAGGTCGGGCAGGAAGCTGAACTGGCCTTGCGTGATGCGGCCGGTGGCGTTGGTCATCATGGTGTGCGGTCCTCGAAGTGAATGGGTTCAGGCCATCGCGGGCGTCGCGACGTAGTCGCTGCTGTCCGTGCTCTGGTAGTTGAAGCTGATCTCGCCCCAGGTATCGAGCGCGGCCTTGAGCGGGCTGCAGTGCTGCGCGGCCTGCTTGAGGATGGAAGGGCCTTCCTGCAGCAGGTCGCGCCCTTCGTTGCGCGCCTTCACCATGGCTTCGAGCGCCACGCGGTTGGCCACCGCACCGGCCTGGATGCCCATGGGGTGGCCGATGGTGCCGCCGCCGAACTGCAGCACCACGTCGTCGCCGAAGAGCTCGATCAGCTGGTGCATCTGGCCGGCGTGGATGCCGCCCGAGGCCACGGGCATGACCTTCTTGAGGTCGGCCCAGTCCTGGTCGAAGTAGAGGCCGCGCGGCAGATCGGTCTTGGTGTAGCTGTCGCGGCAGACGTTGTAGTAGCCCTGCACGGTGAGCGGGTCGCCTTCGAGCTTGCCGACGGCGGTACCGGTGTGCAGGTGGTCGCAGCCCGCCAGGCGCAGCCACTTGGCGATCACGCGGAAGCTCACGCCGTGGTTCTTCTGCCGCGTGTAGGTGCCGTGGCCCGCACGGTGCATGTGCATGATCATGTCGTTCTTGCGGCACCAATTGGCCATGCTCTGGATCGCGGTGTAGCCGATCACCAGGTCCACCATCACGATCACCGAGCCCAGCTCTTTCGCGAACTCGGCGCGCTCGTACATGTCTTCCATGGTGGCGGCGGTCACGTTCAGGTAGCTGCCCTTGACTTCACCGGTCTCGGCGCTGGCCTTGTTGACCGCGTCCATCACGAACAGGAAACGGTCGCGCCAGTGCATGAAGGGTTGCGAGTTGATGTTCTCGTCGTCCTTCATGAAGTCCAGCCCGCCCTTGAGGCCTTCGTAGACCACGCGGCCGTAGTTGCGGCCCGAGAGGCCCAGCTTGGGCTTGGTGGTGGCGCCCAGCAGCGGGCGGCCGAACTTGTCCAGGCGCTCGCGCTCGACCACCAGGCCGGTCGGCGGGCCCTTGAAGGTCTTCACGTAGGCCACGGGAATGCGGATGTCTTCCAGCCGCGCGGCCTTCAGCGGCTTGAAGCTGAAGACGTTGCCGATCAGGCTCGCCGTCATGTTGGCGATGGAGCCTTCCTCGAACAGGATCAGGTCATACGCCACCCAGGCGAAGTACTCGCCCGGGCGGTTGGGCACGGGCTGCACCTTGTAGGCCTTGGCGCGGTAGCTGTCGCAGGCGGTGAGGCGGTCGGTCCACACCACCGTCCAGGTGGCCGTGCTCGACTCGCCGGCCACGGCGGCGGCGGCCTCCTCGGGGTCCACGCCATCCTGCGGGGTAATGCGGAACAGGCACAGCGTGTCCGTGTCCTTGGGCACGTAGTCGGGCATCCAGTAGCCCATCTGCTTGTACTTGAGCACGCCCGCGCTGTAGCGCTTCTTGGCGTCGGTGATCTCGGTTGAACCAGTGGGGGCGTTGCTCATCGGTGGCTCCAAAAGTGGGGTTTGTCTGGGGTGGAGCGGACTGTAGATTTCGGCTTGAATAAAGTAAATTCACGATTTTTAGAAGTTCGATTAAGGAATTGCTGAATGAAGAACGCCACCTTTCGGCAGCTGCGGGTCTTCAGCGAGGTGGCGCGCCACCTCAGCTTCGCGCGCGCGGCGCAGGTGCTGCACCTCACGCCGCCGGCGGTGACGATGCAGGTGAAGGAACTGGAAGGGCACGTGGGCATGCCGCTCTTCGAGCGCAACGGCCGCAAGGTGGCGCTGACCACCGTGGGTGAGTACATGCTGGTCTACGCGAGGAAGGTGCTGGCGACGCTGAAGGACGCGGAAGACGCGGCCGCACGGCTGCAGAAGCTGGAGACCGGCACGCTGGTGATCGGCATGGTGAGCACGGCCAAGTACTTTTTGCCGCACCTGCTGGCCGAGTTCCGGCGCGAGCATGGCCGCATCGACATCCGCCTGGCGGTGAGCAACCGCGAGCAGCTGGTGAAGATGCTGCACGCCAACGAGGTGGACATCGCCATCATGGGCCGCCCGCCCAAGGAACTGGCCACGCGCGCCGAGCCCTTCGCGGCGCACCCGCACGTGTTCGTGGCGCCGGTGGACCACCGGCTCGCGCACGCGGGCCATGTGCCGGCGGCGCTGCTGCGGGAGTACGACTTCATCGTGCGCGAGCAGGGCTCGGGCACGCGCGCGGCGCTGGAGAAATTCCTGGCCGACGAGCACGTGGAGCTGCGCGTGATCATGGAGATGGCCAGCAACGAGACCATCAAGCAGGCCGTGATGGCCGGCATGGGCCTGAGTTTTCTGTCGCTGCACACCATCGGCCTGGAGCTGAGCAACCAGCTCATGGCCGTGCTGGACGTGGAGGGCGCGCCGGTGGTGCGCGCCTGGAACGTGGTGCACACGCAGTCCAAGCTGCTGTCACCGGCGGCGGAGGCGTTCCGCTACTTCGTGCTGGAGCGCGGGGAGGCGTATCTGGCGGAGAGTTTTCCCGCCCCACCGCCGCCCGCGCGCTGATGGGGTTTGAAGCGGCCCAGGCCGATCAGGACACCCGCCGGTCGTGGGAGCCCACCTCGATCACCCACCGGATGCCTTCTTCGCCCAGGTGGGTTTCGAAGGTGTCCAGCAGCCGGTCGTACCGGTCGACCGCCTCCGCATCACCACGCCGCAAAGCCGCGGCACGGACTGGCACACCTTCGCAGTTTTTGGCCAGCAGCAGCGCCTGGAGTTCCCGGGGCTTCAGGCTGTCTTTCAACCACTCCAGCGCGAAGCCATGGAGATGGAACTGCTCGGCCGTCCCCCACAACAGCACCTGGTGAAGGGCTTGGGCGTTCGTCGCGCACTGACGGGGATCGCGGAGTGCCTCGATCGTCTTGCACAGCAACTTCGAGGCTTGCACGGCCTCTTCGATGGACATCGTCTGCCGAAGCTGGGGATGCTTGTTCAGATAGGCGAACCATTCCAGGCCAGGCTCATGGTTGCCCCATTTCGCCTGCACGTTCCGCGCTTTCTCCAGCATCATCCCGCGCTGCATCGCGTCCTGGGCGAAGTACTGGCGAGCGTGGTCGAAGCTCAAGGGGGTCTCGGAACGGTCCTCTTCCAGGAACTGGACGGTGTCGGGGCTGTAGTTGTAGTAGTCGCGGGCAGCCTCCAGGTTGAAGCTCGGAGTCGGATGGGAGATCGGGTTCATTCTGAAAAAAAAGTCGGTAAGCAAACGGGAAACGTCGATTCCCTCGACCGTGCAGGCGCACGGCCGAGGGAACCACGGCAAAAGTGCGGCGCGGCGTGAATTGGTTCATTCAGGACATTTCATCCCGCGGACCGCCATGCCCCGTCGTCTCCCCTGGGCTTCGACCGTCGATCTCAGAAGTGGTGGCGCAGGCCCACTTCGTAGCCACTGGAGCTGGTGCCGGGCGCGTTGCCGGCCGGGCCACCCGAGATGGCGAAGGTGGCCCGCCCTTTGTTGGAGACGTGGCCGGCGTTCACGTACACGGCCGTGCGCTTGGACAGGTTGTGCACATAACCCACCGCGAAGCGCTGGGCGTCGTCGGCGGCGATGCTGGCGCCCGCCGCGTCCCGGCCGCTCTGGTCCACCTTGACGTACGAGGCCTTGATCACCCCCACGCCCACCGGCACGCTGAGGCCGACCAAGAGTGCCTTGTGTTTGGAGCCCAGGTAGGCCGATTGCGTGAAGCTGCCCGAGAGGATGGCCCCGCCGAAGTGGTACGAGGCGCGCGCGCCCGATTGTTTGAACTGCGCGTTGGTCGCGTCGATGCGGGTGTTGCCGTAGAAACCGCCGACGTCGAACGGGCCCGCCGCGTAGCCCAGGCGCGCGCCGTGGTAGTCGTAGCTGCCCTGCGCGTTGCCCTCCTCGCCCGGCGCGACCATGAGCTGCCCGTACACCCCGCCCAGGTTGGCGGGCAGGATGTATTGCAGCGCATTGTTGGAGCGCGACAAGGTGGTGGCGCCCGCGCCGAAGGCCCGGCGCAGCGCGACGGAGGGGGCAGAGGCCCACATGTTGATCGCGCCACCCACGCCGACCACCACGAAGGGGTCGGTGCCGGCCCAGGACAGGAAGGCCGGGTTCCAGTCGCGGCCGAGCCGCACTTCACCCCAGGGGCCCGCCAGGCCGACGGTGGAGCGGCGGTCGAAGAACTGGTTGCTCACGGCGGAGGTGCCGGTGTCGGCGTTGAAGGCGCCTTCCAGCCAGAAGCTGGCTTTCAGGCCGCTGCCCAGGTCTTCCACGCCGCGGATGATGAGGCGCGAGGTGGAGTTGCTGCCACTGGCCAGGGAGGTCAGCGAGCCTTGTGAGTTGGTGCTGTGGCGCACCGCGGCGTCCACCACGCCGGTGAGCGTGACGTTGGATTGGGCGCTCGCGCCGGCGCCGAGCGCGCACAGCACCGCGCCAGCCAGCAGCTGGTTGCATGTCATGGGTTTGTCTCCGGGGGAAAGGAAGGGGAAGAAAAGCGGGCGCGGCTGCGCCCTGGCATCAGTCGAGCTTCACGCGGCCCGACTTGATGATCCTGTCGAACTGCACGATCTCGCGCGCCGTGACGGCGCTGAGTTCCTGCGGCGTGCTGCCGATCGCGCTGTAGCCCTGCCCCTCGAGCAGCTTCTGCACCGAGGGTTGTTTCAGGGCCGAGGCGAAGGCGCTGTTCAGTTTTTCCGTGACACCGGCGGGCAGACCGGCCGGGCCGAAGTAGGCGAGCCAGCCGGAGGCGGCCACGCCGTCCACACCCAGCTCCTTGAGCGTGGGCACGTCGGGGAACAGGCGCCAGCGCTCTTCGCCCGAGGTGGCGATGACGAGCAGCTTGCCGCTGTCCACGTAGGGCTTGACGCTGCCGCTGATGAGCACGAACTGGACCTGCCCGCCGAGCAGGTCGGTCACGGCCGGCGCTTCGCCCTTGTAAGGCACATGGACCGCCTTGATGCCGGCCGCCTCCAGGATGGTCTCCGACCAGAGGTGGGAGCTGGTGGCGTTGCCCGCCGAGCCGTAGGCCATCTCACCCTTGAGCGAGCGCGCGTAGGCCACGAAGTCCTTGAAGTTGCGCGCGGGGATGCGGTGCGGGTTGATGGCCAGCCCGACCTCGGTGCGCACGGCGATGGTGATGGGCGTGATCTGCCGGTTCAGGTCGGCGTAGCGCGGGTCGGTGACGGGCAGCAGGGACAGGGTGGCGGGCACGCCCAGGCCGATGGTGTAGCCGTCTTTCGGCGCGCGCACGATGGCGTCGGTGCCGATGCGGCCGCTGGCGCCGGTGCGGTTGTCCACCACCACCGTCTGGCCCAGGGTCTTGCTGACTTCGGCGGCCAGGGAGCGGGTGACGTTGTCGGCGAAGCCCCCGGGCGGGTACGGCACGATGAGGGTGATGGGCTTGCTCGGCCAGGTGTCGGCCATCGCCAGGTGGGGCAGCACCGCGAGCGCGGCCATGGCCGCCAGGCGGCCCAGGGTCTTGTGAAGGGGGCTCATGGAAACGGTCTCCGTTCTTGTGGGGGGCGATGATGGGCGTCGGTCAGTGCGCGGGGGCCGTGCGGCCGAGGAAGGACAGCAGCACCTGGTGGTACTCGTCGGGCCGCTCGGCCCAGCCGAAGTGGGCCACGCCTTTCATCTCGTGGTACTCGCCCCGCTTGAGCAGGCCGGCCATGCGGCGCATCACCGCGGCGGGGCAGGTCTCGTCGAGTTCACCGGCGATGCACAGCGTGGGCGCGGCGATGCGCGACAACACGTCTTCTTCGAGGTAGGCGGCCGTGGCCTGGATGGCTTTCTGGAAACCGGCAGCGTTCATGAGGCGGACGTTGTGCAGCACGTGGTCGATGGCGGGGCCCTGCGCGCCCGGTCCCATCATCGAGCGCAGCATTTCGGGCGCGTAGTCCGCGATGGCGCGGCCCTGTGTCAGGGGCGCCACGCGCGTGGCCAGGAAGTTGGCCTGCCATTCAGGGCCCGAGTGGTTGAAGGTGTGCGCGGTGGCCGAGAGCACCAGCGCCTGCACACGGTCGGGAAAGAGGTCCGCCGTCTTCTGCGCCACCATGCCGCCCATGCTGTGGCCGAGCACCACGTTGCGCCCCGTGCTGGTCGCGCCGATCAGGCGGCCGGCCACGCGCGCCATGTCGGTCATGCTGAGGGTGTCGGGCACCGGGCTGGTGCCGTAGCCGGGCGCGTCCCAGGCCACGACGCGGTAGCCGGCCTGGTTGAGCGCCTGCGTGGTGCAGCGCCAGTATTCCTTGGCGCCGTAGGCACCGTGCAGCAGGTAGACCGTGGTCGGCCCTTCGCCCGACACCAGGTAGTCGGGCAGCTCATAGGTTCGCATGTCGGGATCCTTGGTTCAAAGAGAGGACGTGGCGGCGACCCAGCGCGCCAGATGGGCCGCCAGCGCCTCGGGCTGCTCCAGGGGAAGCAGGTGGCCGGCGCCGGGCACGGTGTGGAATTCGGCCCCCGGGATGCCCTGCGCGAGCGCGCGCTGGTGCTCGGGCGCGAACAGCTTGTCGTGCGAGCCGGCGACGATCAGCGTGGGCACGCGGCCGTCGAGCAGGGCCCCGCGCTCGGGCCGCGCGAGGCTGGCTTCCTGGTGCGCCATGAAGCGCTCGGCGCCGTAGGCGGCCACCATGGCCGTGCGCCGCTGCATCAGCAACGCATCGCCCAGGCTGTCGGGGTGGAAGGCGGCCGCGGTCTGCGCCGCGACCAGCTGGGCGTGGCCACCGTTCGCCGCCGTGCCGATGGCCTGGCGGCGCGCGGCGGCCTGTGCCGCCGTGTCGGCCTGGGGCCCACTGCAGACCAGGCCCAGGCCGCTCAGGCGCTCGGGGGCCAGCGCCCGCATGGCCAGCGCGACGTAACCCCCGAAGGAGAAGCCGACGAGGTGAAAACGCGCGGGCAGCGTCTTGAAGAGCGCGGAGGCGATCGCGTCGACGTCGGCCAGGGCCGGCAGTTCGGGCGTGTGGACCGCGAGGGTGGAAGGCAGGGCGCTTCGCACGCCATCGAAGACCGCGGCGGTGGTGTTCAGGCCGTGCAGGAGCACGAGGGGATGCGAGGGCATGGTGCTCACGCCAGCGCGGCCGGGTCGCGGTGTTCGCCGTCGATGCGGTCGCCCTCGACCCAGCAGGCGTGGGTGCCGACGCACATGCGCTCGGGCAGCACGATGGTGGCCAGCGGGCCGCGCGCGACGTCGGCCGCGTCGAGCACCAGCACCTCGGAGCGGTTCTGGCGCATGTCGGCCACCATCACGACGACGTAGCCGTCGTCCTCGGCCTTCGCGCCCAGGCGGCGCGCCACCTGCGGCTCGCTGCCGTAGCGGCCCTCGCCGTATTCGTAGCGCTGCGCCGCGCCGGTGAGCAGGTCGAAGCGCTTGAGGCCGGCGAACAGCCAGTCGCCGGGCTTGTACAGCACGTTGTAGCTGTAGCGGTAAGGGCGGCCCACGTAATCGTTGCTGCAGACCGGGAACTCGGTGACCTCGTCGTCGAGGTACTGCTCGGTGGTCTGGCCGGTCTTCAGGTTGAAGCGCCAGCGGTGCATCAAGGTCTTGTTGTGGTGCTTGTCGAGGTTGGCCAGGATGCGGTCGTACACGTTCATGTCGGCGCTCACCGGGATCTTCTTGAAGTCCGGCATGATGCAGCCGTCCATCACCACCTCGTCGCCGTCTTCGTAGCAGTTCGAGAGGTGGAGGATGAAGCAGGGCTTGGCCTCGAACCAGCGCACCTGGCTGCTGTCCCCATGGCGCGGGATGACGCCGAAGCGCGCCGCCTGGTCGCGGTTGAACACCAGATCGTGCTCGCCGGTCTTGAGCTTGACCGGGTCGAAGTACAGCGGCAGGTCGTGCAGGATGGTGTAGTGCTTCGTGATGCCCAGGTCGTGCGGCCAGCGCGCGCCCGGCAGCTCGATCGGCACGTAGTGCACCAGCTGGTTGTGGCGATCGACCACGCCGTAGTGCATGTACGGCCATTTCTCGGGGTAGTTGAAGAACATCATCTCCCCGGTTTCCGGGTCGACCTTGTAGTGCGAGCTCACGCCCTCGGGCACCTTGCGCGCCCAGTTGGCATCGGGCCCGAGCGTCTCCAGCGTGCGCGGGTCCAGGCGCCAGGGTTCGCTGCCTTGCGACATGCTGGCGATCAGCTTGCCCGCGTGGCAGATCACGTCGGTGCCCGCGTTGTCCTTCATGGCGCCGATGGCACCCCAGCCGCGCCGCGAGGCCAGGTGCGGCTGCAGCAGGCCCGGCCACAGGGAATGGCCCGCGCCCTTCTCCGCCAGGTAGCCGGTGGTGCGCACCAGGCGGTTGCGGTAGGTGGCGCGGCCGTTCTCGAAATGCACCGCGTGCAGCATGCCGTCGCCATCGAACGGGTGGTAGATGCCCAGCGGTTCGTGCACCTGGTTGTGCGTGTTGCGCACGTAGATGCCGTGCAGGTCCTTCGGGATCTCGCCGATCACCTGCAGGCTGTCGGTGTCGGCCGTGTACTCGTTCGCGTTGGGCGTGAACGGGCCTTGAAGAAAAGGGTTGTCGTTGTCCGCCCGGATCGTCAGGGCGATCCTGCCCACCACCTCAATCATTTGCCCACTCCAATGGTTGCCTATGCCAAGTAATGAAGAGAGTATCCGGCAATCAATTGCTTGTGGCAAGCAATTTTCGATCGATAATGGAAAGTACCTAGCACGCACCGACGACATGACCAAGAAAGCCAAGTCACCGCCCGTCCAGAGCACCATCTTCCTGTGGCTGGGCAAGGCCTACCACGCCGCCACCAACGCCTTCGAGGAGAGCACGGGCGTCACGGCCGCGCGCTGGCGGCTGCTCTTTCTGATCCACCGGCAGCGGGGCTGCACGCAGAAGGCGCTGATCTCGGAGATCCGCGTCGACCCCGGGTCGATCACCCGTCAGCTCAAGGCACTGGAGGCGGAGAAGCTGATCGTTCGCGAAGACGATCCGGCCGACAACCGGCTGACGCGCGTCTCGCTGTCCCCGCTGGGCGACAAGCTGGTGCAGGGCATTCTGGAGAAGCGCAAGCGCTTCCTGGAGACCATGCTGCAGGGCATCCCGCCCGAGGAGGTGGACGCCTGCATCCACGTGCTGGAGCGCATCAGCATGAACGTCGGCGACGACCGCCCGATCCCCTGAGGCGGCGGCCGCGTGGCGTGACGCCGGCTCAGCCGTGCCGCAGGCAGAGCCTGTTGACCGGCGCCGACACGCGAGGCAGGGCCATGGTGGTGCACAGGCCGGCGGCAAAACTGGCGACGCTGGCGGTGCGCAACGGCACATAGTCCAGGCCGTTGTGCTGGCAGGCGCGCTGCAGCGCCACGGCGGATTCGCGGTCCACGCAGTCCAGCGGCGCGACAACGAGGTCGGCCCAGGTCAGCGCGGCCAGCAGCAGTTCGTTGCGCGGGTCGATCACGCTGCCTTCATGCCGCCGGTACTCGCCGCCGTGCCGCTCCACCAGCGCGCGGATGGACGGGTTGGCGCTGGGGCGCCCGCCCACGTAGAGCAGCTTGCGGCCACGGATGAGCGGCCCGAGCGACGTGGGTTCGGCGCCTTCGCCGTTCATCCAGCCGCGCAGCTGTTCCTCCACCACCGTCAGCTCGCGCCCGAGTTCGCCGAGCTGGACCTGGAGCTGGATCGTTTCCTGCTCCAGGCGCAAGGCGTGGGCCTCGGCGGCGAGCGCGGCGACTTCGGCCTGCTCCCGGCGACCGACCTGGAACATCAGCGCCGACGACAGCGACTCGGCCCGCTCCCGCGCGTCCCTGGCCGCTTCGAGCAAGGTGGCGCTCAGCCGCCACGATTCGTCGATGGCCGCCACCTGCGTGCGCAGGGCGCCGATCTCGGCCGCGTCGCGTTCGCGCTGCGCGCTCGCGGCGCTGGTGAGCGCCTCGATGTCGCGCGAGATCAGCCCGCTCAGCCGGGGCGTGCTGCGGCGGTCGGTGAGCAAGGCCCAGCAGGCACCGCGCACCTCCCCCGAGCGGGTGGCCGCTTCCCACAGGCCCAGCAGATCGGCCTCGGTGCGGGCCCGGGAGCACTGCTCGATGGCCTCCCGATGCCGCTGGTCCAGCAGGCCCTGCAAGGCGCGGGCCACGCCGGCGTGCTGCGAGGCGAGCCGCGCGGCCTCGCACCGCAGCGCGATGTCCGACGGGTTCAGCACGTCGGTGAAGGGCGCCATGAGCTGCCGCAGACCGTGCGCGGGCAGGCAGGTGCGCAGCACCATGCCCTGCAGATGGGGGGCGAGACAGACCCAGTGCAGACGGTGACCGGGATGGGCAGTGGGGGATGGCATGCGGTGGGCGCTTTCGATATATACAACCGAATATAGCGATACTGTAACCGAGCCCCCCTGGTGCCGCGGGGTCGAACCGGCCCCCCTGCCGTTCGCCGTTTCCCGTTCTCCCTCGTGAAAATTGCCACAACTCCTACACGGCGATCGCGTCCTGCGTCATATTCTTGCCGCGCAACGGTGGCAGCATGTGCGAAAGAAGTTTCAAGTGCATGCGACCCATCCCTTGTCCAATTGCTTCTGGGAGTGCTTTCGTGTTTATCTACAAGATTTTTGGTGAACAACCCGGCTTTGCCGAAGGGCTGATCTTCAACAGCTGCGTGAAGAACCTGCAGAACCAGCCCGACCTGTGGCTCGACGAGTGTCCGTACCTCTACCCGCGTTCGTCCTCCCGGCTGCCCGAAGGCTTGCGCGTGGTGCAGCTCGGCACGGCCGAAGAGCACGCGCCTCAACAACCCAGCCCCCCGCGCTGGATGCTGGCCGCCTGAGCCCTCGGGCCGCCCGCCCCTCTCTTGGAGGGGTTTTTGTCGTGTGGGACATCTCCTACATCCGCATTTTTGGTCTTCCTACAGAGTCGCCCGAGGTTCAAATCCACACTCGTCTCCTGCTGTCACGGACCGTTACCGTTGATTCAAGGAGATGGCGATGAAAGAATTTTTCAAGCTGTGCGTGATCACGGTGGCCGGCATGGCGGCCATCGCCTCTCTCCTTCACTTGGCCGTGGCCCTGGGCCAGGACCAGTCTCCCTGGAACGCGCTGATCTACCTGGGCATTTCCAGCGGCGCACTGGGTCTGATGGGCCTGCTGGACATGGAGAAGCGCATCGACCAGATGACCGCCTGACGGCCCGGGCGGTTGGCCCGTTCAGGCGGCCGTTCCAGCGGCCCGCTCGCAGCGGCGGAAGAAATCGCGCATCAGCGCGGCGCATTCGGCGGCGTGCGTCTCCAGCAGAAAATGCGGCCCATCCAGAATGTGGGCTTCCATGCGCGGCAGGGCCTTCATCCACGAAAGCGTTTCGGCCAGATCGAAAAAGACGTCGTGCCGGCCCCAGAGCATCAGCGCCGGAGGTTGCCAGCGGGCCAGGCAGTCGGCGATCTCGCCAAAGCGCGCGTGGTGCTGGCCGTAGTCGAGCACGAGCTGGCGGTGCATCTCGATGCGCCCGGGCAACGACATGACGCGCCAGTCCTCTTCCCACACACTCGAATCGATGCGCCGCGCGATGTCTTCGGGCACACCCCCCACGTACTGGTCGCGCGTGCCCGCCCGGGTCAGGTGCGCCGTGGCCGCGGCGGCCCGCTCGGGCGTGGGGTCCTGCCAGTAGGCCTTCGTGTCCGCCCAGGCCGGGCCCATGCCGCTTTCATGCGCGTTGGCGTTCTGGACGATGAGGCTGCGGATGCGGCCCGGCGAGCGGGTCGCGAGGTGCAGCCCCACGGCCGCGCCGAAGTCGTGCAGGTAGAGGTGGAAGCGGGTGACATCGAGTCGCTGCAGTAGCCGCTCGATGAGGTCCGCGAAGCCCGCGAAGGACGGGGGATCGATGGGCTCGGACTGCCCGAAGCCGGGCAGGTCGGGCGCGATGACGAAACAGTCCTGCGCCAGCCCGTCGATGACGTTGCGGAAGGACGCCGACGAACTGGGGAAGCCGTGCAGCAGCAACAAGGCCGGCCGGTGGGGGTCGCCCGCAAGGCGCAATGCCACGCGGATGCCATCGATTGACAGGGTGTCCATGCGGCGCCGGCTCAGGATGCCTTGGGCTTCCTGGCGTGCTGCTTGTGCCAGTCCTTGAGCGAGAAGTCGGGGTACCCGTCAAAGCGCTGGTCGCCCTTGCGGCCTTCCACGCGCACCCACGGGGCTTTGGAGTCCAGCAGGATGTGCACGTTCGCGGGCGGCTCGGGCAAGGGCGTGTCGATGGCGCCCGCGTGCGGGTGCACCAGCTCGGGCCAGCTCGGGTCGTACAGCCAGAGCGCGGTGCCGCACACGCCGCAGAAATGGCGCTGGCCGGTGCTGTGCCGCACCTCGTCGCCCTCGGTGATGCTGGCCTGGTAGACGCGCAGGTGCCGCTTGCCTTTCACCTTCAGCGTGCGGTGGTCGGCGCCCAGGTTGATCGCGTAACCACCGGTGCCCGCGGTCTTGCGGCAGATGGAGCAGTAACACCGCATGAAGGGCACGGGCTCGGCCGAGTCGACCGAGAAGGTCACGCGGCCGCAATGGCAAGAGCCTTCGAGCTTCATGGCGATCTCCTTGCAAACCCCCATTGGGCCCGCCCGATGCCTCGAAGGCTGTCGGACAACGCCCTGCAACGACGGGCGGCCCTACCGGCTCAGTTGCGCCAGCGCCGCTTGCAGCCCCTGCAGGCCACCCACGCGCTGGTCGTTGATGAAGATCTGCGGCATCTGCCGCACGGAGGGCCCGCACTTTTCGTAGAAGGCCATGCGTTCGGCTTCGTCGTCGATCTTGATTTCCTCGAAACCGAGCGAACGGGATTTCAGCAGCATCTTGGCCGACTCGCATTGCGGGCAGGCGGACTTGGAGTAGACGACGATTTTGAGTGACATGGCTGAGAGTTTACGGGGGGAGGGTATGCGCGACAGGGCAAAAAATCGGCATAGAACTTTCGATCGACAACGCGGTACTCAGGCCGCCATGGGAGTTTTTTTGACAGGCCTTCAGCGCAAAGCGCCTGGTTCGCGACCGTTCATGACGAGATGTACTCACTGGATACCCGATACGCATTCGACACCGAATACCAAGACCTGCGACATCAAGAAGAAGATGATGATTCATCAGACGAGCGCGTGGCACTGCGTCTGCTGATGCAAAAGGGCGAGATCGCCACCCTCTCCCGCTTTCCCATCCAAGACCCCAAGCAAACCGCCGACCTCTGCCTTGAGTTGGTCATGGACCACCCGGAGTCCGTGGCCGTCCTGCTGTGGAACCGCGAGGTGCGGGATGCCTTCGCCACCCTGCTGGGCAAACCGATGCACAGGCATCGTGGCCAGGACCGCTGGGAACGCGCCACGATCCTGGCGCTCGACACGGGGCTGCCGCCCGAGTGGTTCAGCGGCGCCCGAAGTGACCAACGCAGAAAATCGTTCCACACCCACGTCGCCGAAAAGAGCGCGAAGCACAAGAACCACACCTGGCAGGTTCCGGGGAGGGTGTCCAAGGTGTACGAGGTCGGGAAGCCCGCTCCCTACCGAGGTCTGCACGTGAACTCGCTGTTGAATCAAAACGGCAAGATCCGGGACGCGTTGTGCCGCCACATGGCGTGGGAAGCGACCATGGCCTTCATGCAAGGTTGCGAATGCTTCAAGCAGTTCTTGTGCAACGTGGCCGAAGGCACCTACCCCTTCGACGTCGACACACTGGAGCATCTGCATTACGAGCACGTGTGCGACAGCAGCGACAGCCGTGTCCAGTTCACGCCACAACACTTCGGCCGCCTCCTCGTGCGCCTGCTCTCGTGCATGAAACCGGGTGAGCGCCAAGGACACTTGATCTGCTGGAACATCCCGAACGACCTCCATGCTCACGGCCACGAGATGGCCGTGTTGCTCGAGAAGGGGGACGATGGGATTGACAAGGTCTGGCTGTACGACCCCAATGTTTCCGGCAATGCCCTGCACATCAAGACCTCGCCCGACGGACTTTCAAGCCACAGCATCGCGCTCTATGACGCGCTGGGCTACATCGTCAAATCGGCGAACGTACTGTCCATGGACATCGGCAACCGGACACTGGCCAAAGCTTGGGCAGGTCACTTCATCGAGTCGGACGACATAACGCTTCTGGAAAGCTTCGTGGAAGCCCTGGCCAACGGCACCGTGCATGAAATGGCGGCGGCACTGAAAACGATCAGGAACTGGAACGCCTTCGCTCACATGCACGCGGAGGTGCGGCGCGCCCTGACCATGGCGGTGCAATGGGGCCACGTGCAGGCCATCGGATGGCTTGCACAATGGCTGCACACCACAGAGGTGCATGAGAGCTTCCAGGAAGCGATCGATGAGGATCCCGAGCAGGCGGCGAAGCTGTGGAGCTTGGCGTTGAACAACGAGACCATGCTCGATCTGCTCACCCGCGAAGAAGAGGTTCCTTTGCGCACCGCAACCGCGCTGGCCTACCTGAATCTGCTCGCAGGCGCTTCACGGCACATGAACAAGGCCTCGAAGCGGGAGCTGTACAAGATCCTGCATGCCTTTCAGAACGGCTCGCCCTGCTGCTACGAGAGGCTCTCTTGGGGCCACCAACTCCTGAGTCGCGACGCCGGCTTTCGCACCGCGTTCGAGCAGCTCATGGCGAAGCTGAAGTTCTGGTGAACCCCGGGCCGCCCCGCGTCCTCAGTCGATCTGGATCTTCGCGTCGCGCACGATGCGCGCGTAGGTCGCGATCTCCTTGGTGATGTAGGGTGCGAACTGCGCCGGGCCCATGGGCGCGGCGATGAAGCCTTGCGCACCCAGGCGCTCGGTCACCAGCGACGAGCGCATGGCCTTGGCGCTTTCTTCCGTGAGCCGCTTGCTGATCGCCTCGGGCAGCTTGCCCGGCGCCCACAGGCCGTACCAGGTCACCATCTCGAAACCGGGAATGCCGGACTCGGCCACGGTGGGCACGTTCGGCATGCTCGGAAGGCGCGCCTTGGTGGTGACGGCCAGGGCCTTGAGCTTGCCGCTGGCAATGTGCGGCGCGGTGGACGGCAGGGCGTCGATGATCACGCTGATCTGGCCGCCGAGCAGGTCGTTCAGGGCCGCCGCCGTGCCGCGGTACGCGACGATGGGCATCTCCAGCTTGCCGCCGAACTTGATGGCTTCGAGCGAGACGTGCATGGGCGAACCGATGGCCGAGGTGCCCAGGCTGAAGCCCTGCGGTTTGGCGCGCGCGGCTTCGAGGAAGTGCTTCAGGTCGTCGGCCGGCACGCTGGGGTGCGCCGCCACCACCATGGGCACGGAGCCCAGGAACGAGACCGGCGTGAAGTCCGTGACCACGTCGTAGGGCACCTTGCGCACCATCAGCGGGTTGGCGATCAGCGTGGGCGACTGCACCAGCAGCGTGTAGCCGTCGGCCGGGGCCTTGGCCACGAGGTCGCTGCCGATGACGCCGCTGGCGCCCGCGCGGTTCTCCACCACGAAGGGTTGTCCCATCTGCTCGGTGAGGCGCTGCGCGAGCACGCGCGCCACCAGATCGACCGTGCCGCCGGGCACGTAGGGCACGATGATGCGCACCGGGCGGTTCGGGTAGGTCTGGGCGTGCGCCGCGAGGCCGGTGGCGGCGAGCAGGCCGGCCAGCAGCGCGCGGATCCATGGGTTCTTCATCGTCGTGTCTCCTTGAAAGGTGGGTGTGGCGACTAGCAGCAGGGCATCTTCAGCAGGCGCAGCGCGTTGCCGAAGTAGATGCCCTCGCGCTCTTCTTCGGACAGCTTGAGCGAGTCGATGGCTTCGGGAATCGTGCGGATGAACATGGGGCCGCCTTCGGGATCGAAGGGGCAGTCGGACGCGAACACCACCTGCTTCGCGCCGAAGAACTCGAGCCCGCATTGCAGCCCCGCGCGCCCACCGGCCAGCGCGGTGTCCGCGTAGAACAGGCGGAAGTAGTCGATCGGGCGCTTGGCCATGCTTTTGAGCAGGCCTTCGTAGTCTTCGTCCGAGGTGCGGCTGCCGAACTGGTCCAGCCCCGGGCCGACGCGGCCGTCGAAGAACGGGATCATGGCGCCCATGTGGTGGGTGATCACCTTGAGTTCGGGCAGCCGGTCGAAGAAGCCGGAGAACACCATGCGCGTCATGGCCGCGCTGGTTTCGTAGGGCCAGCCGAAGGTCCACCAGATCTCGAACTTGGACTTCTTCTCCGAGGCGTAGTCGGGCATGTTGGCGCCGCGCGCCGGGTGCATCCACACCGGCACGTCGTGGGTCTTCACGGCGGCTTCGAAGATGGGCCAGAACTCGGGCTCGTCGAGCGGGCGGCCGTTCACGTTGGTGAACACCTGGATGCCGCGCGCGCCCAGCACGTTGATGGCGTATTCCATTTCTTCCAGGCAGGCGGCCGGGTTGTTCATGGGCAGCGAAGCCACGAAGGCGGGGAACTTGTCCGGGTGCGCGTCGCGGATCTTGGCCATCTCCTCGTTGGCCAGGCGGGCCAGCGCGGGCGAGTCCTCGGGGCCGGCGATCAGCTCGATGGGCGGGTTCGACAGCGTGAGGATCTGCTGGTACTCGGGAAAGCCTTCCATCATCTTCAGGCGCGCGTCCAGGTCGTACAGCACCGGAATCGTCAGCCAGCGCTTGATGGCGCCCTTGTCCTTGGCCAGCTCGGCCATGCGCTCGAAGTACTTGCGCGGCAGGATGTGGGCGTAACTGTCGATCTTTCGCATGGGCTTTTCTCGCTCTTTATTCACCAATTGGAGAATTATAGGGAAAAGCAAAGGGGCGTGGGGCCCCCGATTTCCCCTGGTTTTCCCTGAGCAGTGAAGAAAGCCGCTACGCGAGCACGAACGCCGAGATCACCTCGGTGATGTGGGCCAGCCGCTGCGTGAGCTGCTTGGGCGCCTTGAAGTCGCGGTTGAAGCCGGCCGAGAGGGTGTGGATGTTGGAGAGGTAGAAGTACGAGCAGCCGGCGATGGTGATGTAGAGCTGCACCGGGTCGATGCCGGCGCGGAACAGGCCCGCCTTCTGGCCGCGCTCCAGGATGTCGCCCAGCGACTGCACCAGCGGCGAGTTCAGCTCGCGGATGCGCTGCGAGCCGTGCAGGTGGCGCGCCAGGTGCAGGTTCTCGCTGTTGAGCAGGGTGATGAACTCGGGGTGGGCGATGTAGTAGTCCCAGGTGAATTCCACCAGCCGGCGCAGCGCGATCAGCGGCGGCATGCCCTGCAGGTCCAGGTAGAGCTGGGCGTTGCGGATCTCGGCGTAGACGCTCTCCAGCGCGGCGGCGAACAGGCCGTCCTTGTCCTTGAAGTAGTAGTAGACGAGCTTCTTGTCCACCGCCGCCTTCTCGGCGATGCGCTCCACGCGCGCGCCACCCAGACCGGTGCGGGCGAATTCTTCGCGCGCGGCGACCAGGATGGCGGCCTTGGAGCGCTCGGCGTCGCGGATCTTGGGCTCGGAAGGGGCCTTTCTGGCGGTCACGGCGGAGGTCCTTGTGCGGGGGAAAGTGGGGCGGGCAATGCCGCCACAGCGTACCCGAACTCCCCCGCGCAGCCCTTTATTCACCATTAAGTGAATAAAGGGCTTTGCCAGGGCGCACCGCCAGGCGCCACAGGCGCGCGGCGCGGCCGATGAAGAAACCCGTGAACGCGCCGTACAGGGCCGCGACGCACAGCACGTACTGCGTGTCCCGGACCAGCTGCGGCGCCATGGTGAGATCGACCCCGACCACGTACTTCACCAGAAAGATGCCCACGATCAAGCCCAGCGGGACGGTGCTGCCCGGCAGGCGGTACAGGCGCCGCGCCGGGTCGTACTGGGCGCCATCGGCGCGGCCGCGCGCGACCAGGGCGAAGGCCAGCACCGCGGCGATGAGCCAGGCCGAAACGGCAAGGCCCCGGTGGGGCGTCGCACCGAAGGCCGAATACGTGCCCGAGACCGAGAAGAGCGTCATCGCCAGGGGCATCAGCGACACGCGGGCCAGGCTGGCGCTGCGCTCGCGCAGCTGGCTGGCGCCCAGCGCGAGCAGCGCCACGAGCAGGCCCCACACCCACAACGGTGTCTGGCGCAGGACGGGGACGACGGCTTCGGGGTGGTTGGCGAGCAGTTGCAGCAGCATGGTGGGCTCCGCGAGGAAGGGGTTGAGGGAGGACGCACTGTGCCGGGGGCGAGGGCGCCTGGCGATCCCGTTGCGACGAAACTGCGTGGGTGCGGCGCGAAGAGCCGTCTGACGAGGGCGAACGGCGGCGGCCGCGTCGGACGCCTCCGACACACGACCCCGCCAAGCACCCCCTGTTGCCGCGCCTCCCACTGTGCCAAGCTGTAGGGCATCGGATCTTCGCTTGATCCGGCAACTTCAAGAGTGCGCCTGTGAACAAAACCTTCGAGTTCGTCAGCGTGCGCGGCGCACGCGAACACAACCTGAAGAACGTCGATGTCGACGCGCCCCGCAATGCACTGGTCGTCTTCACCGGCATCTCCGGCTCCGGCAAATCCTCGCTGGCGTTTGGCACCATCTATGCCGAGGCACAGCGGCGCTACTTCGACTCGGTGTCGCCCTACGCCCGCCGGCTGATCGACCAGGTCGGCACGCCCGATGTGGACAGCATCGAAGGGCTGCCGCCCGCCGTGGCGCTGCAGCAGCCCAGGGGCTCGGCGGGCTCGCGCTCCACGCTCGGTTCGGTCTCGATGATCTCCAACATGCTGCGCATGCTGTACTCGCGCGCCGGTTGGTACCCGCGCGATCAGCCCATGCTGTTCGCCGAGGACTTTTCGCCCCACACGCCCCAGGGCGCCTGCCCGGTCTGCCAGGGACTGGGGTTTGTCTACGACGTGACCGAGAAGGCCATGGTGCCCGACGACACGCTGAGCATCCGCGAGCGCGCCATCGCCGCGTGGCCGCCGGCCTGGCATGGGCAGAACCTGCGCGACATCCTGGTCACGCTGGGTTACGACGTCGACACGCCGTGGCGCGATCTGCCCAGGAAGGACCGGGACTGGATCCTGTTCACCGAAGAGCAGCCCACCGTGCCGGTGTACGCCGGCTTCACCCCGGCCGAGACGCGGGCCGCGTTGCGCCGCAAGATGGAGCCGAGCTACCAGGGCACCTTCACGGGCGCGCGCAAGTACGTGTTGCAGACCTTCGCCACGACCTCCAGCGAACTGATGAAGCGCCGCGTGGCGCGCTTCATGTCCGGCACGGTGTGTCCTTCGTGCCAGGGCAAACGCCTGAAGGCCGAGGCACTCTCGGTGACCTTCGCCGGCCTGGACATCGGCGAGCTCTCCCGCTTGCCATTGACCCGGCTCGCGCAGGTGCTTGAACCGGCGGCCGCCGGCCGGCTCGCATCCACTTCGGCGCCAGCGGCCACGCCCAGGGGCCGCGCCCGCCGGGCCATGGCCCCGCGCCCGGGTCATGAAGGCGCTCCCGACGTGCGGCGAACGCCCCACCTCTCGGAAGAGAAACGCATCGCCGCACAACGGATCGCCCAGAACGTGCTGGAGCGCGTCAAGACCTTGGAGGACATCGGTCTGGGCTATCTGTCGCTCGACCGGCAGACACCCACCCTGTCGTCGGGCGAACTGCAGCGCGTGCGGCTGGCCACGCAGATCCACGCGAACCTCTTTGGCGTGCTCTACGTGCTGGACGAACCCTCGGCAGGCCTTCACCCCGCCGACGGCGTGGCGCTGCTGGCGGCACTGGACCGCCTCAAGCGCGCCGGCAATTCGCTCTTCGTGGTCGAACACGATCTCGCGGTGATGAAACACGCCGACTGGATCGTGGACGTGGGCCCTGAAGCGGGCGAGAACGGCGGGCGCGTGCTGTACAGCGGCCCGCCGGCGGGCCTGCGCCGCGTGCCGGACTCCCACACCGCGCGGCACCTCTTCGCCGCGCCGCCACCGCGCAGGCGGGCCGTTCGCCCACCGCGGGGCTGGCTGAAGCTGACCGGCGTCAGCTGCAACAACCTGCACCGCCTCGACGCGGCTTTCCCCATCGGCGTGTTGACCGCGGTGACCGGTGTCTCCGGCTCGGGCAAGTCGAGCCTGGTGGGCCATGCCCTGGTGGACCTCATGGCGGACCACCTCGGCCATGAACCGCCCCAGCGCGACACGGGCGACACGGCGGAGGACGCCGAGGTCGGCGGCGCGGTGGTGAGCGGCGGCCGGATCGAGGCCGGTGCCGATGCCTTTCGCCGCCTGGTGCGGGTCGATCAGAAACCGATCGGCCGCACGCCGCGCTCCAACCTCGCCACTTACACGGGCCTGTTCGATGCGGTGCGAAAACGCTTCGCCGCCGAGCCTGCGGCGCGGTCGCGGCGATGGGGCGCAGGGCGCTTTTCGTTCAACGTGCCGGGCGGTCGTTGCGACACCTGCGAAGGCGAAGGTTTCGTCCACGTGGAACTGCTTTTCATGCCCAGCGTGTACGCACCCTGCGCCACCTGCGGCGGGCAGCGCTACAACGAGAAAACCTTGCAGATCACCCATGCCGGCAAGAACATCGCCGAGGTGCTGGCCATGACGGTGGAGGAAGGCGTGGCCTTCTTCCAGGAAGACCCGGCGATCCACCGGCCCTTGAAGCTGCTGCAGGACATTGGCCTGGGCTACCTGCGGCTGGGGCAGCCCGCCACCGAACTCTCCGGCGGCGAGGCACAGCGCATCAAGCTGGCCACGGAGCTGCAGCGGCCCAACCGCGGGGACACGCTCTACGTGCTCGACGAGCCCACCACCGGCCTGCATCCCGCCGATGTGGATCGCCTGATGGCGCAGCTGAATGCACTGGTGGACGCCGGCAACACGGTGGTGATGGTGGAGCACGACATGCGTGTCGTGGCCGCCAGCGACTGGGTGATCGACGTGGGGCCGGGCGCCGGCCATGAAGGCGGCCGCATCGTCGTGGCGGGCACGCCCGACGCGGTGGCGGCCTGCCCCGGCGGCCCGACGGCACCCCATCTGGCGGCGGCGCTCGGTGCACGCTGACCGACAATCGCCCCATGCAATTCCAGCCCATCCTCGAGGACATCGTCGCCACCCTGCGCCCGACCCTGGGGGCGCAGGGCCGGGTGGCCGACTACATTCCCGCGCTGGCGCGCGTGCCCGCGGCGCAGTTCGGCATCGCCTTGCGCACCTGCGACGGCGAGGAGGCACAGGCCGGCGACAGCGCCACCCCCTTCTCGATCCAGAGCATTTCCAAACTCTTCGCCCTGACCCTGGGCATGCGAGCCATGGGCGAGCGCCTGTGGGAACGCATCGGACGGGAACCCTCCGGCAACCCCTTCAACTCCTTGGTGCAGCTGGAGGCCGAACAGGGCACGCCGCGCAACCCCTTCATCAACGCCGGCGCGATCGCCGTCACGGACCGGCTGGTCAGCCAGGGCGATCCCAAGGCGGCCATGCTGGAGCTGGTGTCCAGCCTGTGCAACGAGCCGGTGCACTTCGACGAGGAGGTGGCGGCATCGGAGGCCGCGACGGGCTTTCGCAACATCGCGCTGGGCAACTTCATGAAGAGCTTCGGCAAGATCGACAACGACGTCGCGGCCGTGCTGGACGCCTATTTCCACCACTGCGCGGTGCGCATGAGCTGCCAACAGCTGGCGCGCGCCACCGGCTTCCTGTGCCGCGACGGCCGCCACCCTTTCAGCGGCGAGCCCCTGCTGAGCGAGCGCCAGACGCGCCGGATCAACGCGCTGATGTTGACCTGCGGCACCTACGACGCGGCAGGTGAGTTCGCCTTCCGGATCGGCCTGCCCTGCAAGAGCGGCGTGGGCGGGGGCATCGTGGCGGTGGTGCCCGACCGCCTGAGCCTGTGCGTGTGGTCACCCGCGCTGGATGCCACGGGCAACTCCCTGCTGGGCATGCAGGCGCTGGAACTCTTCGCCTCGCGCACCGGGCTGTCCGTGTTCTGACGGAGCGCGCGGCGTCACCCGCGAGGCTGGCTGCCGCAAGCCAGCGCCAGGAACGATTCGACCAGGGGGTTGTCGCGCCGCGCCTGCGTCGCGAACGCCAGGCTGTAGCGCAGCGGACGCCGGCCTTCCAGCACCGGCACGTAGGTCACGTGGGGCATCTGCATCGCGGCGAAGGAGCTCGGCACCAGCGCGACGCCGACACCGCTGGCCACGAGCATGATCTTGGTCACCATCTGGGAGACCTCCTGCACCACCTTCGGAAAGAAGCCGGCCCGCTGGCAGGCGGCGAGAAAGATGCTCTCGAAGCCGGGCCCCGCCGAGAACGGGAACGAGATGAACGACTCGGTGGCCACCTGGCTCAGCTGGATCGACTTGCGCGACGCCAGCGGGTGCCAGGACGGCAGGGCGATGACGATCTTCTCTTCCTTGAAGTGGTCCACGACCAGGCCCTTGGAGTCCTGCAGCGGCGCGACGATCAGGGCGATGTCCGTGGCCCCTCGCCGCAGCGCCTCCAGCTGCCCGCCGGTGGTATCGCTGTCCAGCAGGACTTCGACGCCCGGGTACTCCTTGCGAAAGAGCAGCACGAGATCGGGCAGCGGCCCGAGCGCGGCGCTGGCCACAAAAGAAAGCCGGATGCTGCCAGCGGTGCCGTCGGAGGCCCGCTGCGCCAGGCTCATGCCGTGGGCCGCCTGCGCCAAGGTGCGGCGCGCTTCGCGCAGGAAGATCTCGCCGACCGGGGTGAGCCGCACGTGGCGCCGGCCCCGGTCGAACAGGGGCTTGCCGACCGCTTCTTCAATGCGCTTGATGGCATGGGACAGCGGCGGCTGCGACATGTGAAGGCGCAGGGCCGCCCGGCGGAAGTTCAACTCTTCAGCGACGGCGACGAACTGGTGCAGCTGGCGCAACTCGATCATGTTGATATCTTTGAGCTATCAATAAATAGCAAAACGGTATTAGAAGTATCACTGAACCGTCCGCAGAATGGGCGCTCGTCCATCAAAAAGAAGCGGTCATGAGCGACAAAAAATCCGTTGAAGCGTGCGCCTTGCAGCTCACCCATTTCGGCGCCGCGGGCTGGCGGATCACCGACGGAAAAACGGTGCTCCTGGTCGATCCCTACTTCTCCCGCGTGCGTTACGCGGGCAAGACCTTCGGCGACCCCGACGCCCCGATCTCCCCCGGCGACACGCGGCCGATCTTTCGTCCGCAGGACGTGTTGTCGTCCGACACCGGGCTGGTCGACCGGCACATTGACAGCGCCGACTACATCGTCATCTCGCACTCGCATTTCAACCATTGCATGGACATGCCGCACATCGCGCGCAAGACCGGCGCGCTGGTGATCGGGACGTACAGCACCACCAACATCGCGCGCGCCAACGGCGTGGACGAGCAGCAGCTCATCACGGTGAAGGGCGGCGAGGACTACCAGTTCGACGACATTGCCATCCGCGTGGTGAACAGCCTGCACTCGCCGCTGGCGGCCAAGCGCTACTTCGAATGGGGCGAGGTGCCGCGCGATGTGGATCGGCCGCTGCGCATGATCGACTACTGCGAAGGCGGCACGATGGGTTATTACATCCGCTGGGGCGGGCACCGCATCGTCGTGTTCGGCTCCATGAACTACATCGAGCGCGACCTGCTGGACATCGACGCCACGATCGCGCTGGTGCCCGCCGCGCGCCCCCGGCTGCATGTGCGCGACTACACCGACCGCCTGCTGCGCCGCGTGGGCATGCCCAAGCTGGTGATCGCCACGCACTGGGATGTGCAGACCGCGCCGTATGGCGCCTCGCAGGCCGAGGCGCTGGCCCAGGCGGAGACCTTTGTGCAGGAGGTGAACACCACCTCGCCCGACTCGCAGGTGATCGTGCCGCTGCACTTCGACACGGTGCATGTGGACGCCAGCGGCCATGCCTGGAAGGTGGACCACGGGCAGGCCTGACTTGTGCTTGAGGCTCAAGTCGCTCCACCCTGGAAACGTCTCGGCGGTCGGTAGAGGAAGACAAGAAAAAGCGCGATGTGCTGCGCCCTGGTTTGCCCCCGGGCGCGCGGGTTCTCTGCGGGCAAATGGAGTACTTTCATGAATCAGATGGTCAAGACATGGGTCCAGGCGACCCTCGGTGCGGTCCTTGCCGGGTTGGTGTCCAGCGCGGCGGCCACGGACTTCCCGGTGCGCCAGGTGCGCCTCGTGGTCCCGGTGGCGCCGGGTGGTCCGAACGACACCTTCGCGCGCACGCTGGCCCCCAAGCTGGGCGCCGGCCTCGGGCAGCAGGTGGTGATCGAAAACATCCCGGGCGCCGGGGGCAACCTGGCCACCGCTTCGGTGCTGCGACAGCCGCACGACGGCCACAACCTGGTGCTGCACGGCATGACCTACGCGGTCAACCCGTCGATCTTCGGCGCCGCGTCGTCCTACAAGGTCGGCGACTACACCGCCGTCTCCATCGTGGCCAAAGGCCCGCTGGTATTGGTGGCGCACCCGTCCCTGGGCGTGAAGAGCGTCAAGGAGCTCATCGCCTACCTCAAGAGCAAGCCGACCGGCGTGGACTACGCCTCGGGCGGTCCGGGCACCTCGCCGCACCTGGCGGCCGAGCTGTTCAAGCTGGCCGCCGGCGTCAACATGCAGCACATCCCGTACAAGGGCACGGGCGCCTTCATGCCCGACCTGCTGGCCGGGCGCGTGCCGGTGGCTTTCGTGAGCCCGCTGGTGATCAAGCCGTCCATCGCATCGGGCCAGCTCATCGGCCTGGGGGTGACCGGCGCCCAGCGCAGCAAGGGCTGGGATCTGCCGACCATCGCCGAGGCGGGCGTGCCGGGCTTTGACTTCGAGGCCTGGTACGCCATCATGGCGCCCGCCGCCACGCCGCCCGATGTCGTGCTCAAGCTCAACAAGCTCATCGACGACGCCGTCAACACGCCGGAGGCCCAGGAGAAGTGGCAGAGCCTGGGCGTGGAAGTGATGCGCGGCACGCCGCAGGAAGCCCAGGCCTACGTCATGAGCGAGTACGCCAAGTGGGCCAAGGTGGTCAAGGCCGCCAACATCAAGGCCGACTGACGCATGCTGTATGAAAACGGAACCGTCTTCGACGGGCGCGATGTCCTGCCCACGGGCCACGCGGTGCTGGTGGAAGCCGGCCGCATCCACGCGGTGGGGCCGGCCGACCGCTTCACCGGTTACCAGGGGCCGCGCTTCGACCTCGGCGGCGACACCCTGCTGCCCGGGCTGATCGACTGCCATGTGCACCTCACGATGTCGGGCGACGGCAAGACCGTCACCGGGCAGGGCAACGACCACGCGGCGCTGACGCTGCAGGCGCTGGAGAACGCGCAGGCCTCCCTGCGCGGCGGCATCACGGCCCTGCGGGACTGCGGCGGCGTCGACCACGTGGAGTTCGCCGTGCGCGACGCCTGCAACGCCGGGCGTTTCCTCGGGCCGTACATCCGGGTGTCGGGCAAGGTGATCTGCATGACGGGCGGCACCAAGTGGAAGATCGCGCGCGTGGCCGACGGCCCGCAGGAGGTGGTCAAGGCGGTGCGCGAGCAGCTGCTGGCGGGCTGCGACTGCGTCAAGCTGATGGCCACCGGCGCCGTGCTGCACGCCGGCACCGACATCGAGGACGCGCAGTACACCGAGGAAGAGCTGGCCGCGGGCGTGGCCGAGGCCCGCCGGTTTCGCAAGCCCACCGCCGCCCATGCGATCGGCACCCAGGGCATCCTGAACGCCGCGCGCGCGGGCGTGACCTCGGTGGAGCACGGCATGTTCATGACCGACGAGACCGTGCGCCTGATGCTGGAGCGGCAGATCTTCCTGGTGCCCACGCTGGCCGCGGTGGAGCAGGTGCTGCTGAACCCGCAGGCCGTGTCCGCCGCGTCGCTGGCCAAGGCGCAGCGCGTGGCCGCACGGCACCGCGAATCGGTGGGCCTGTATTACCGCGCCGGCGGCCGCATCGTGATGGGGGCCGACACCGGCACGCTGTGCAACCCGCACGGCAACAACGCGCAGGAGCTGCGCTACATGGTGGCCTGCGGCATGTCGCCGCTGGCCGCGCTGGTCGGCGCTACCTCGCTGGCGGCCGACCTGTTGAACCTGCCCGACCGGGGCGCGCTGGTGGCCGGCCACATCGCCGACATGCTGATCGTGCGCGGCGATCCCTTCACCCAGATCGAACAAGTGGCGGATCGGCGCCACCACCGCCTGGTCATCAAGGCCGGGCAAGTGGTCGCCGGCCCCGAATCGGGACTGACATGAACCTGCCTTTCGATTTTCAGAACCCCTATGCGAGCGTCCGTCTGCCGGGCTTTTTCAGGAACGTGGTGTCGACCTCCACCCCGCTGGGGGCGCAGGCCGGTCTTCGCATGCTGCTCAAGGGCGGCAACGCGGTGGACGCGGCCATCGCCGCCGCCGCCGCGCTGACCATCACGGAGCCCGTGAGCAACGGGCTGGGCAGCGATGCTTTCTGCATCCTGTGGGACGGCCAGGGGCTGCATGGCCTCAATGCCTCGGGGCCGGCGCCGGCCGGCTGGTCAACGGACTATTTCCGCCGCAAGTACGGCGAAGACCCGAAGACACCGCCCAAGCGCGGCGTCGACGCGGTGACCGTGCCCGGCGCCGTGGCCGCGTGGACCACGCTGCATGCGCGCTTCGGCAAGCTGCCGTTCGCCGACCTGATGGAGCCCGCCATCGAGGCGGCCGAGGGCGGCTACGGCGTGTCCCCCGTGGTGCACCAGAAATGGAAGGCCGGCGCGCCCGAGCTGGCGGCGCAGCCCGGCTTCGCGCAAAGCTTCCTGCCCTTCGGCCGCGCGCCGGACATCGGCGAGCGCTTCCGCTTTCCCGCGGCGGCCCGCGCCCTGCGCGCCATCGCCGAGACCCGGGGCGAAGCCTTCTACCGCGGCGAGGTGGCGGCGGCCCTCGTGCGTTTCGTGAGGGACGCCGGCGGCGTGCTGAGCGAACAGGACCTGGCCAGCTTCCAGCCCGAATGGGTCACCCCGATCTCGCGCGACTACCGGGGCTACACGCTGCACGAGATACCGCCCAACGGCCAGGGCATCGCCGCGCTCATGGCGCTGGGCATCCTGGCGCAGTTCGACCTGGCGTCGTTGCCGGTGGATTCGGCCGACTCGCAGCACCTGCAGATCGAGGCCATGAAGCTGGCCTTCGCCGACGTGTACCGACACGTCGCGGACAGCCGCCACCTGCAGGTCACGCCCGAGCAGATGCTGGACAACGGCTACCTCGCGTCCCGCGCGCGGCTGATCGACATGGGCCGCGCCCAGACCTTCGGCGCCGGCAACCTGGTGCGCGGCGGCACGGTGTACCTCACGGCGGCCGACGAGAACGGCATGATGGTGAGCTTCATCCAGAGCAACTACATGGGCTTCGGCTCGGGCTGCGTGGAGCCGGGCTTCGGCGTCAGCCTGCAGAACCGGGGCCATGGTTTCAGCCTGGACCCCAACAGCCCCAACGCCGTGCAGCCGGGCAAGCGGCCGTTCCACACCATCATCCCGGCCTTCCTCACCCATAGCGGCCAGCCGGTGATGAGCTTCGGCGTGATGGGCGGCAACATGCAGCCGCAGGGCCACATGCAGACGCTGGCGCGCATGCTGGACTACGGCCAGAGCCCGCAGGCCGCCTGCGACGCGCCGCGCTGGCGCTTCGACCAGGGCCTGGACATCAACGTCGAAAGCGCGATGAACCGCCAGACCGTCGCCGAGCTGGAGCGGCGCGGCCACCGCGTGAAGACCATCGACGACGCCTACCAGGACTTCGGCGCCGGGCAGTTCATCTGGCGCCTGGACGGCGAAGGGGCGGGCTACGTGGCCGCCAGCGACCCCCGGCGCGACGGGCAGGCCGTGGGCTGTTGACGGGTGCTCACTCCGGCTTGAACCCGGCCTCCTTCAACAGGCCCGCGCTCTGCGCCACATCGCTGGCGATGTACTTGCGGAAGGTGTCCACCGATTCCACCACCGGCTCCACGCCCAGCGAGGCGAGCGAGCCGGCCTTGGCCAGTTCTTCCGTGGCTTTGTTGATGGCCTTGTTGAGGAACTGCACGCGGTCGTCCGGCGTGCCCTTGGGCGCCCACACGCCGTACCAGGACACGTACACCAGGCCGGGGTAGCCGCTCTCGGCGGCCGTGGGCACATCAGGGGCGATGCTGCTGCGCTTGGCGCCGGTCTGGGCGATGGGTTTGACGCGGCCGCCCTTGGCCATGGGCTGCAGCGAGATGATGGAATCCACCAGCACCTGCACGTGGCCGCCGGCCACGTCGGTGGCGGCGGGCGCCGTGCCGCGGTAGGGCGTCATGGTGAAGTTGACCTTGCCCTGCTTGGCCAGCAGCAGCGTGGCGAGGTGGCTGGGCGCGCCGAGCGCGGGGATGGCGGCGTTCCAGTGGTTGCCGGATTTGCCGGCCGCGTCGATCACCTCGCGCAGGTTCTTCTGCGGCGCGGTGGGCGGGATCACGATGAGCAGCGGCGCCTCGCCGGTGCGGGCCACGGGCGCGAAGTCGGTCACGGGGTCGTAGGGCGGCGTGGCCAGCACGTGGCTGGCGAGCACGTGCGTGGCGGCCGAGAACAGCAGGGTGTAGCCATCGGGGTGCGCGGTCTGCACCGCCTTGCCACCGATGGTGCCGCTGCCGCCGGCGCGGTTGTCCACCACCACGGTCACGCCCAGGTCGGTCTGCAGCTGTTTGGCGAGCAGGCGCGCCGCGCCGTCCACGCCGCCACCGGCCGCGAAGGGCACGATGAGCTTGATCATGTTGTCGGGGAATTTCCCCTGGGCCAGGGCGGGTGCCACGCCCACGGCGGCGAGGGCGAGGCCGGTCATCCAATGCTTCATCCACTTCATGTCTGTCTCCTTCGGGTTTGTGGTCAATCGGGTTGAGGGGCGGGGGTGCGGCGCGCGCGGCGCCGTTCGAAAACGCTCAGCGTGGCGTCGATGTCTTCGGCATCGATGCCGCGCGTGATGAAGACGATGCGCGTGCGCCGGTCGTCGCTGGGCCAGCGCGGCAGCGTCTCGGGCGGGTGGAACAGGTGCTGCACGCCGTGGATGACGAGCGGGTGCTCCGGGTCGTCGTCCAGGTGCACGATGCCCTTGACGCGCAGCAGGTCGTCGCCGCGCATCTTCGCGATCATGTCCAGCCAGGCGAAGAAGCCTTCGCGCGAAAGCGGCCGATCGCGCACGATGACGTGCGAGCGGATGCGGTCGTCGTGCCGGCTGGCACCGTGCCCGCCGGACGCGGGAAAGAAACTCGATCGGCCGGTGTCGGGCACGGCGGTGAAGGCGGCGGCCGGGCGCGCCAGCAAGGCCTGCAGGGCGTTCAGGGCACCGTCGGCGTCGGTGCGGATCTCGGCCAGCGGGTTGATGTCGCGCAGCCGCTGCACCAGCGGTTCGAGCTCGGGCGCCGCCGCGAGATCGGTCTTGGTGAGCAGCAGGCGGTCGGCCACCGCGGCCTGTTTCACGGCCTCGGGGTGCTGGTCCAGCGTGGCCATGGCGTGGCAGGCGTCCACGGTGCAGGCCACGCCCGCCAGGCGCCACGCACCCTGCAGGCGCGGGTCGCCCATGAGCGTGTGCAGGATGGGCGCGGGGTCGGCCAAGCCGGTGGTCTCCAGCACCACGTGGCGCAGCTCGCCACGCTGCGCGGCCGGCGTGGCGGCCAGCCGCTCGAAAGCTTCCACCAGGTCGCCCCGGATGGTGCAGCAGATGCAGCCGTTGGCCAGCAGCACCATGTTCTCTTCGGTGTGGTCGACCAGGTCGTGGTCGAGCCCGACGGACCCGAACTCGTTGATGACCACGGCCGTGCCCTGCATGCCGGGCTCGCGCAGCAGGCGGTTGAGCAGCGTGGTCTTGCCGCTGCCGAGGAAGCCGGTGAGCACGGTGACAGGCACAGCCTTCGTCATGACATCTCGCCCATGGGGCCATGCAGCTTGGCAAACGATTCGAGCGTGCGCGCCAGCCGCGTGAGCAGCCAGTCGGCATCGGCTTCGTCGGCCTCGCCCGCTTCCAGGCGGGTGAGCAGCTGCATCACCGGCTGGCGCTGTTCGGCGATCGGCCCGGGCTGCAGCAGGAAGGCCTCCACGCTGGGCACGCCCAGGCGCTCGCTCTCGGCCCAGAGGTAGTCGGCGATGTCGAGCTCGAAGTCCTGCAGCGAGACGCTGACCCCGCCCACGCCGCAGCCGCAACCCGAGCCCAGCGTGACGTGCTGGGCGCTCAGGCGGCTCCACAGGCCCAGCAGGCGGGCGGCGCGGGGGTCGGCGGCGGCCACGGTGGCGGCGTCCATCTCAGGCCTGCGCGGCGGCGGCGCGCAGCCGGGCCGTGGCGGCGGCGTCGAGCTGCTGTTGCCCGTCGAGCGCCACGCGGTAGACCTCGCGCGCCACCTCGGCGCTCACATAGCCTTCGCGCACGTCCTCGGCCACCTTCTCGGCCTCGCGCTCCAGCGGGCTGCCGAAGCCACCGCCGCCGCCCGAGAGCATCTTGTAGGCGTCGCCGCGCTCCAGGCGCACGTTGAAGATCTTGGCGTTGAGGTGGTCGCTCTTCCACTCGCCCTTGTGGCGCACGGCCAGGCCGTTGCCCATGGCGTCGCCGCCGCCTTCCAGGCCCCAGGGCTTGCAGTGCACGCGGTCGATGCGGGTGGTGACGGTGAAGGGCGAGAGCGCCTGCACCACCATCTCGGCACCCAGGCCGCCGCGGTACTTGCCGGCGCCCGCGCTGTCCTGGCGGATCTCGTACTTCTCGACCAGCACCGGGTACTTGGCTTCGAGCTGTTCGGTCGGGCTGTTGTGGGTGTCGCCGTCGTTGATGCAGACGGTGACGGACACGCCGTCTTCGGTGCTCTTGGCGCCCCAGCCGCCGCCCAGCGGGCCGATGCCCACGATGAACAAACGGCCGTCTTCGGGCGAGATGCCGTGGATGTTGGGGAACACCAGGTCGGCGTGGTGGCCGGCGATGGCGCGGTCGGGAATCGCGGGCGCGAGCGCCTTGAAGATGGTGTCGATCACCGTCATGGGGAAGGTCATCCACACGCGCATCGGGTAGGGGCGCTCGGCGCTGATGACGGTGCCCATAGGCATGATGACCTTGAGCGAGCGGAAGCTGCCGTCGTTGACCGGGTAGTCGGTGGGCGTGGTGAGGCACTTGTAGGCCACCTGCGCGCAGGCGATGCCGGTGGTGAAGCCCGAGTTGTAGAAACCGCGCACCTGCTTGCTCACGTCGGAGAGGTCCACCGTCATCTCGTCGCCCTTCACGGTGACCTTGACGCGGATGGGGATGCGCTTGCCGATCTCCAGGCCGTCGTCGTCCATGTAGGACTCGGCTTCGTACACGCCGTCGGGGATCGACAGCGTGTTCTTGCGCGCCACGGCCTCGCTGGAGTCCATGATCTGGCGGATCGAGCCGTTGACCGCGTCGGCACCGTAGCGCTGCAGCAGCTCCACGTAGCGGCGCTCGCCGGTGGTGATGGCGGTGATCTGCGCGCGCAGGTCGCCCAGCGCGCGCTCGGGCATGCGCACGTTCATGGCGATGATGTCGATCAGGTCCTGGTTGACCACGCCTTCGCGCTGGTACTTCACGATCGGGATCTGGATGCCTTCGCTGAAGATGTCGGTGGTCACGTTGCCCAGGGTGCCGCCCACGTCGAGCCAGTGCGCCATGCAGCAGGTGAAGCCTTCGAGCTGCCCTTCGTGGAACACCGGCATGGTGAAGGTGAAGTGGTTCAGGTGGCTGCCGGTGGTGTAGGCGTCGTTGGTGACGAGGATGTCGCCGGGCTTGATGTTCTCGACGCCGAAGTGCTTGATCTTCGCCTTCACCGTCTCGGCCATGCCGCGGATGAACATGGGCAGGCCCAGGCCGATGGAGACGGTGTCGCCTTCCTTGGTGAACAGGCCCACCGTGAAGTCCAGCGCTTCGTAGATGATGAGGTTGTAGGCGGTGCGCGTGAGGTTGGTCTTCATCTCCTCCGTCACGGCGAACAGGCCGTTGCGGATGATCTCGACGGTGACGGGGTCAACCGTCGTGCTGGGCAGGTCTCGTGTGTTCATGAGCGGTCACTCCCGATGGCGATTTGCAGGTTGCCCAGGCCGTCGACGCGCAGTTCGTCGCCGGGCTGGACCACGGTGGTGGAGGCGTGTTCTTCGATGAGGGCCGGGCCGCTGATGAGGTTGCCGGCGCGCAGCAGGTCGCGTTTGTAGATGGGCGTGTCGGCCCAGCCGCCGGCGCGGAAGTACACCGGCTTGGTGCCGCGCAGGGCGGCGGCTTCGGGCTGTGCCGCGCCTTCGTCCACATGGTGGCGCGGCGGTTTCTTCATGGTGCCGAGCACGGTCACGCGCAGGCTCACGAGGTCGGCCGCTTCCTGAGGCGCGGAGGTGCCGTAGCGCACCTTGTGCACCTGGTCGAAGTGGTTCTTGATGGCCGAGCGGTCCTTGTCCACGAAGAAAGCGCCGGGCAGGTCCACCGTGACGGCATGCTCCTGGCCCACGTAGCGCATGTCGGCGGCGCGCTCGATCACGATGCCGTCGGGCGTGATGCCGGAGGCGGCGAGCGCGGCGCGGCCTTCGTCTTCCATGCCCTTGTAGAGCGCTTCGATCTCGTCGAAGGACACGTCGTTGAGCTTGCGGAACACCGAGCGCACGTAGTCGTAGCGCAGGTCGGAGAACAGCATGCCGTAGGCCGAGAAATAACCCGGCGCGTACGGGATGAGCACCTTGCGGATGCCGATCTCGCGCGCGATGGCCGAGGCGTGCAGCGGGCCGGCGCCGCCGTAGACCACCATGGTGAAGCTGCCGGCGTCCAGACCGCGCTCGGTGGTCACGGCCTTGACCGCGTGCGACATCTGGGTGACGGCGATGCGCAGGATGCCGTCGGCGGCGGCGGTGGTGTCCAGCCCCAGGGGCTTGGCCACGCGCTCTTCCATCTGGCGCTGCGTGCCGGCCAGGTCGAGCTTGAGTTCGCCGCCGAGGAAGTGGTCGGCGTCGAGGCGGCCGAGCACCAGGTTGGCGTCGGTCACGGTGGGTTCGGTGCCGCCGCGGCCGTAGGCCACGGGGCCGGGGATGGAGCCCGCGCTCTGCGGGCCCACGCGCAGCGCGTTGCCGGTTTCCACGCGGGCGATGGAGCCGCCGCCGGTGCCGACCTCATGGATGTCCATCATCGGGATCTGGATCGGCAGGGCGCGCTCGTAGCCGCCGATGAGCGCGCTGCCGGTGGTCAGCGGCCGGCCTTCGCTGATCACGCCGGCCTTGGCGGTGGTGCCGCCCATGTCGAAGGCGATGGCGTCGCCCATGCCGAGCTGGGCGCAGATGGCCTGGGCGCCGATCACGCCGGCCGCCGGGCCGGACTCCAGCATGCGCACGCAGTCGCGCCGCGCGTGCTCGCTGGGGAACAGGCCGCCGGTGGACTGCACCACGTAGAAGTCGCCCTCGAAGCCCTTGTTGCTCAAATGCTCTTCGAGCTGGCCGAGGTAGGCCGAGACGCGCGGGCCCACGTAGGCGTTGGCCACGGCGGTGGAGACGCGCTCGAACTCGCGGTATTCCTGGCTCAGCTCGTGCGAGGCGCAGACGAAGGCGCCGGGCAGTTCCTCCTGCAGGATCTGTTTCACGCGCTGTTCGTGCGCCGGGTTGCGGTAGGAGTGCAGCAGCAGCACGGCCACGGCCTCGATGTTTTTTCCGCCGAGTTCGCGCGCCAGCTCGCGCACGGCGGCCTCGTCCAGCGCCTTGTGCGTGCTGCCGTCGGCGCGCAGGCGCTCGGCCACTTCGTAGCGCAGCGAGCGCTTGACCAGCGGCTCGTGCTTGTTGAAGAACAGGTTGTAGGCGTCGGGCCGGTTGACGCGGCCGATCTCGTAGATGTCGCGAAAGCCCTCGGTGATCAGCAGCGCGGTCTTGGCGCCGTTGCGCTCCAGCAGGGTGTTGATGGCGATGGTGGAGCCGTGCAGGAACAGGTGGCCGTCGCGCAGGTCGATGTCCGCGCTGTCCAGCGTGGCCTGGATGCCGTTGACCAGCTGGCCATGGGTGGACAGGGCCTTGCCGAACAGCAGCTGGCCGGTGACTTCGTCGAAGGCGGCCATGTCGGTGAAGGTGCCGCCGATGTCGACGGCGACGCGCAGCCGCGCGTCATGGGGGGTGAGGTTGGTGTTGCTCATGGTGTGTTCCTCGGGTGCGTGCGGCCAGTCATGCCGTGACGCCGATCGGGTTGCGGAGAATTCCGAGGCCGGTGATCTCGACCTCGACCACGTCGCCTTCTTTCATGTAGAGCGGCGGCTCGCGGCGGTCGCCCACGCCGCCGGGCGTGCCGGTGGCGATCACGTCGCCGGGCGAGAGCGGCGTGAAGCGCGAGATGTAGGCCACGATGGTCGGGATGTCGAAGATCAGGTCGCCCACGCTGGCGTGCTGCATCACCTGGCCGTTGACGCGGGTTTCGAGCTGCAGCTTCGTCACGTCGGGCACCTCGTCGCGCGTGGCCAGCCAGGGGCCGAAGGGGCCGGTGCCGGGGAAGTTCTTGCCGGGCGTGAACTGGTGGGTGTGTTTCTGCCAGTCGCGCACGCTCACGTCGTTGAAGCAGGCATAACCGGCGATGTGCTCGAAGGCGTCTTCCTTCGCGATGTGGCGGCCGCCCTGGCCGATCACGAAGGCGAGTTCGCCCTCCCAGTCGAAGCGGTCGGAAAACGCGGGGCGCAGCACGGTGTCGCCGTGCGCGGCCAGGCTGTCGTTGAAGCGCAGGAACAGCGAGGGGTGTTCGCTGTCGGCGCGCTTGGTCTCGGCCACGTGGCTCTTGTAGTTCAGGCCCACGCAGATCAGCTTGCCGGGGTTGGGGATCACGGGCAGCAGGCGCACCTGCTCGGGCGCGAGCGAGGGGCCGGCCAGGCCGTTCAGTTCACCGAGCGCGTTGGCGGCGATGGCGGCTTTCAGGTCGGCGTGGCGCGCCTGGAAGGCGGCGGGCACCGGGGTGTGGCGGCCGTCGCTGCCGACCACCCCGTAGGTGGCGCGGCCGTCGGTCTCAAAGCTGGCGAAACGCATGGTGGGCTTGTCTCCGGGTGGGGCGCTGCGGGCAGCGCGGGGGTGATGGGGACGCAGTCTAGGAAAGCGCCCGCCATCTGCCTAGAATGCAAACGGAGATTTCAGACATGCCTTGATTGGCATATCAGAACCGGAGACCCCATGAACCCCAACGACTTCCGGCTGTTCCTCGAGGTGGCCGAACTCGGCAGCTTCACCAAGGCAGCGGCGCTGCGCCAGACGGTGCAGTCGCACATCAGCCGGCAGATCGGCGAGCTGGAGAAACAGTGCGGCGGCGCGCTGTTCCGGCGCACCGGGCGCGGCGTGACGCTGACCGACCTGGGCCGCCACGTGGAGGCGCGCGTGCGCGGCTGGGTGCGCGACACGGACCAGCTGCTGGCCGACATCCGCATCGACGCCGGCGAGCCCATGGGCGAGGTGCGGCTGGGCATCCTGCCCTCGGCGGCGCACCCGCTCATCACCCACGTGTTCCTGCGCCTGCAGGCGGAGTTTCCGAAGATCAAGCTCAACGTGCGCGAGGGCCAGGGCGGCGAGCTGGACACGCTGCTGGACATGGGCAGCGTGGACATGGCCATCCTGTTCCGCTACCAGAAGCCCACCAGCGCGGACGAGCAGCTGCTGGCCGTGGCGGGCACCTACCTGGTGTCGCGGCCGGACGACCCATTGACGCAGAACGACACCTTCGAATTCGCGCGCCTGGCCGGGCTGCGCCTGGTGCTGCCGCGGCGGCCCGCGCACTGGCGCGCGGTGCTGGACGAGACGGCGCGCAGCAAGGGCTTCGTGCTGCAGGCCGAGGTGGAGGCCGATTCGCTGCGCGTGCAGCGCGAGCTGGTGGCGCACACGCGCGGGCTGTACTCGCTGCTCGGGCCGTTCTCCATCGACGCCGAGCTGCGCGCGGGCCGGCTGCGCGCCTCGCGCGTGGTCAACCCCGACCTGCGGCGCCACGTGACCCTGGCCCTGCCGAAACAGGGCCAGCTCACGCCGGCGAGCAAGATCGTCGCGCGCATGCTGCGCGAGACGGTGGAGGGCTGGGGCAACCGGCTCAGCGAGCCCGGCGGTTCACCGGCCCTCTAGCCCCGGCTCACCAGGGCAGGGTGAAGGTCTTGCCGTTGCAGAAGGACTTCATGGCCTCCTGCACGCCTTCCTTGTAGCCCAGGCCCGAGTCCTTGATGCCACCGAAGGGCGTGAGTTCGATGCGGTAGCCCGGCACTTCCCACACATTCACCGTGCCCACCACCAGCTCTTTCGCGAAGCGCGTCGCGTGGTCCATGCGGTTGGTGCAAATGCCGGACGAGAGACCGTAGGCCGTGCCGTTGGAGATGCGGATGGCTTCGTCGATGTCGCGGAAGGTGATGATGGGCGAGACTGGGCCGAAGGTTTCCTCGCGCACCACGGTCATCTCGGGCCGCACGTTGTCCAGCACCGTGGGCGCGTAGAGCGCACCCTCGCGCTGGTTGCCGGTGAGCAGGCGCGCGCCTTGCGACACGGCTTCGTTCACCAGGGCCTGGAAGCGCTCGGCGGCCTGGGCGTCGATCACCGTGCCCATGTCCATCGCGCCGTCCATGGGGTCCCCGTGTTGCCAGCGGCGGGTCTTCTCGACCACGAGCTCGGTGAACTCGGCCGCCACCGAGGCCTGCACCAGCATGCGCTTGACCGCGGTGCAGCGCTGGCCCGAGTTCTTGTACGAGCCCTGCACCGCGAGGTCGGAGGCCTTGTCGAGGTCGGCGTCCTCCATCACGATCAGCGGGTCGTTGCCGCCGAGTTCGAGCACGATGCGGCGGTAACCGGCCTTCTGCGCGATGTACTTGCCGATGGGCACCCCGCCGGTGAAGGTGATCAGGTCCACGTGCTCGTTGACCAGCATCTCGTCGGCGATCTCGCGCGGGTCGCCGGTGATGACCTGGAACATCTCGGGCGGCAGGCCGGCCTCGTACAGGATGTCGGCCAGGAAGTAGGCCGAGAGCGGCACCTTCTCGGAGGGCTTGAGCACCATGCGGTTGTTGGTCGCGATGCTGGGCACCACCTTGTGCGCCACCTGGTTCATGGGGTGGTTGAACGGGGTGATGGCGGTGATCACGCCCTGCAGCGGCTCGCGCATGGTGATGACCTTGCGCTTCTTGCCGTGCGGCGTGAGGTCGCACGAGAACACCTGGCCGTCGTCGCGCAGCGCCTCGTTGGCGCCGAACACCAGCACGTCGGCCACGCGGCCGATTTCGTACATCGAGTCCTTCTTGCACAGGCCCGACTCCAGCGTGATCAGCGTGGAGGCCTCGTCGGCGCGCGCGCGCAGCAGGGCCGAGGCCTTCTGCAGGATGCTGGAGCGCTCGTAGCGCGTGAGCTGGGCCCGGTAGGCGTGGGCGATGTGGTACGCGCGGCGCACATCGTCCAGCGTGGCCAGGGGCACCGTGCCCACGCGCTCGCGGTTGTAGGGGTTGATCACGTCGAGCGTGCGTTCGCGCGCGATGCGCTCGCCGCCGATGCGCAGCGCCTCGGCGCGGAAGTGTTCGCTGTCGCGCAAGGGGTTGCGTGCGTTCATGCCAGGGTCTCCTCGGCGCTGCCAATGAAATTCTTGCCGCGCGCGCCACCCTGGGCGTGCAGCACCATCTGTTCGGCTTCTTCGTCGCTCACGCCGTAGTCGCAGAAGCGCGTGCCGACGCCGAACTGTTCGATGAAGCGCGCCAGGCGCACGGGGGCGCTGGACAGCGGCCCGCCCAGCGCCTGCTCGAGCACCGCGTCGCGGTCGTCCCGGCGGCCGATGGCGCGCGCCAGCACCATGGGCAGCGGGAAGGAGCAGGCGATGCCGTGCGGCAGGCCGTAGCGCAGCGTCATCTCGTACGAGATGGAGTGCGCCAGCGCCGTCTTGGTGTTGGAGAACGCCATGCCGGCCTTGAGCGCGGCCAGCGCCATGCGCCCGCGCAGCTCCAGGTTGCCGAGCTCGCGCATCAGGCGCGGCAGCACGTCCAGGATGTCCTTCACCGCCGAGATCGCGAACGCGTCCGAGACCGGGTTGGCGTTGACGTTCCAGATCGATTCGAGCGCGTGCGACAAGGCATCGAGCCCGCTCTGCAGCGTCACCGCGGGCGGCAGCGAGAGCATCAACTCGGGGTCGATGAGGGCCGCCGTGGGCCAGGTCTGCGGCAGGTGCAGCGAGTACTTCTTCTGGCTTTCCCGGTCCCAGATGGTGGCCCAGGGCGTGACCTCGCTGCCGGTGCCGGCGGTGGTGGGCACGGCGATCAGGGTCTTGACCGCGTGCGGCGTGAAGGCCGCGCCGGTGGCCAGCAGGTCCACCAGCTCCTGGAAGCGGCCGCTGGCGGTGCCGACCATGAGCGCCTTGGCGGTGTCGATGGCGCTGCCGCCACCGACGGCCACGATGACCTCCACGTCGGCGTGTTCGCGCCAGAAGGCCTCGTGCGTCGCGGCGAGCTCGGCCACGTCGGGGTTGGGCAGCACCTGGTCGATCACGCAGGCCAGCTGCGCGCCGAGCACGCCCTCCAGCCGGGCCAGCAGGCCGAGCTGGCGCGCCTCGGGGAAGGTCACCAGGGCGGCCCTGCGGCCCCCCAGCAGCTTCGGCAGAGACAACAGGGCCCCTGGCCCGTACACGCTGTGCACGGGATTGAAGTAGTTCGCGGTCATGGAAAGCCTTCAGGCGGTCGTGAGCACGGCGTGGTTGAGCGCCAGGTCGAAGATGTCGAAGTTGCGCAGCCGGCGCCCGGGGAGCAGGCCTTGCAGCTTCCGGTTGAACAGCAGCGGCACCTTCTGTTCGGACAGGCCGCCGTGCGAGCGCAGCGGCACGGTCAGGCCGCTGAGGTCGTGTTCGGCGGCGCGCGTGCCCAGCACGGTGAGGTGGTCGGAGATCACCACCAGGTCGCCGATGCGGTCGGGCGGCAGCTCGAAGCGTTCGGCGGCCTCGTCGCGCGTGAGCACGGCTTCGATGCCGTCGTGGCTCATGAGGGCGCTGGCGATGGTGCGGGCGTTCGCGCCGCGCGGCAGGTAGACGGTGGCGAAGGAGCCGAGCGCGCCGTGGTGCACCACGTAGGGGTCGGTGATGGGCAGGATCACGCGGCTGCCATCGGCCCCGGCGGTTTCGTCCAGCACCTCCTGCAGGAAGACGATGCGCGGCTGGCCGGCGGCGTCGGTCTTGGGGCTCATGCCATGGTCGGCGGTGAGCGCGATCACGGCACCGAGCGCGTCGAGCTGGGCGAGGTAACCGTCCATCATGGCGTAGAAGTCGTTCGCGCCCTGCGTGCCCGGCGCGCACTTGTGCTGCACGTAGTCGGTGGTGGAGAGGTACATCAGGTCGGGGCGGCGCGCCTCCAGCAGCTTCACGCCGGCGGCGAACACGAACTCGCTCAGGTCGGCGCTGTAGACCGAGGGCACGGGCTTGCCCACGAGCTCGAGCACGCGGTCGATGCCGCTGTCGGCCACGGTGGCCTTGTCGGCCTTCTCGGCCGAGAAGCAGATGCCGCCCTGGAGCTGGTGGCCCAGCAGGGTGCGCAGCTTGTCCTTGGCGGTGACCACGGCCACGCTCGCACCGGCCCGGGAGAACGCGGCCAGCAGCGTCTCGGCGCGCAGGTAGGCCGGGTCGTTCATCATCACTTCCTCGCCCAGCGCGGTGTCGAGGAAGTAGTTGCCGCAGATGCCGTGCACCGAGGGTGGCGCGCCGGTGACGATGGACAGGTTGTTCGGGTTGGTGAAGCTGGGGACCACGCAGTCGCCGACCAGCGAGGTGCCCTTGGCCAGCATCTTTTTCAGGAAGGGTGCCACGCCGGCCTGGATGGCCTGCGTGATGTAGTCGGGCTCGCAGCCATCGACACACACCACCACCACCGGCTGCGCCGGCTTGTTGTACTCGCGGTCATTGACCTTGAGTTTGAATTGGTCCGGGGCCATCAACGTGCTCCTTGTTGGATCCAAGCGCGAAGCTTGCTGGAAACGTAATCGGCGGTCATGACCATGGCCACGATCACGAGAATGCAGGTGGCCGTGTCCTGGTACTGGAACAGCTTCATGCTGCCCACCAGTTCGAAGCCGATGCCGCCCGCGCCCACCATGCCCAGCACGGTGGCCTGGCGCAGGTTGGTCTCGAAGCGGTAGAGGATGACGGCGATCCAGGTCGTGACCACCTGCGGCAGCACGCCGAAGATGATGATCTGGATCGGGCCCGCGCCGGTGGAGCGCAGGGCTTCGATCGGGCCCTGGTCGATGTCTTCGATGGACTCGGCGAAGAACTTGCCCAGCATGCCGGCGCCGTGCAAGGCGAGGGCCAGCACACCGGGGAACGGGCCCAGGCCGACGGCGGCGACGAAGATCAGCGCGAGGATGATCTCGTTGATGCCGCGCATGATGTTGAGCACCTGGCGCATGAAGTGGAACACCACGGGGTGCGGCGAGAGGTTGCGCGCGGCCAGGAAACACACCGGCACCGCGAGCACGAAAGCCAGCAGCGTGCCCCAGATCGCGATCTGCACGGTCTCGATGGCGGGCGTGACCAGCTTGGACGCGAATTCCCAGTTGGGCGGGAACATGCGCGAGAGGAAGTCGCCGATCCAGGGCGCGCCCTTGACCAGTTCGCTGAAGCTGACCTGGCTGCCGATGGCGGCCCACCAGATGACGGCGAGCAGGGCCAGGCCGGTGACGGCGTATTTCCACCAGCCGTCGTTGCCGCCGCTCTTGGCGACGAGCAGGTTGTAGCGTCCGATGCCGATCATGGTTGCTCCAAAGCCAGTTGGGGAGCGGCGTGCGCCGCGACAGGGGACGGCGCGGCCACCGAGGCCGCCGGTGCGTCGGGTGGGGTGGGGCCTTCGAGGCCGCCGGGGTAGATGCGCTGCAGCACCTCGTCGGTGAGTTCGTCGGGCCGGCCCTCGAACACGATGCGGCCGCCGGCCACACCGATCACGCGCTGGCCGAACTCGCGCGCGTAGTCCACCTGGTGCAGGTTGCAGATCACGGTGATGCCGGAGTCGCGGCTGGCCTGCTGCAGGTAACGCAGCACCTTGCGCGAGGTCTTGGGGTCCAGGCTGGCCACGGGTTCGTCGGCCAGGATCACCTTGGGGTGCTGCGCCAGGGCGCGGGCGATGCCCACGCGCTGCTTCTGCCCGCCCGAGAGGGTGTCGGTGCGCACGTCGGCCTTGTGCTCGAGCTCGACGCGGCGCAGGCATTCGCGCGCGGCGTCGATGTCCTCGCGCGGGAACAGCTGGAACCACGACATCAGCGCGGGCATGGAGCCCAGGCGGCCGGTGAGCACGTTCTTCAGCACCGAGAGGCGCGGCACCACGTTGTAGTGCTGGAAGATCATGGCCACGTCGCGGCGCACCTTGCGCAGGCCGGCGCGGTCGCCGCGCGAGAGCTCGCCGTCCACCCGGATCTCGCCGCCCGAGGGCTCGGCGAGGTGGTTGATGCAGCGCAGCAGCGTGGACTTGCCCGCACCCGAGGCGCCCAGGATCACCACGAACTCGCCCTTGGCCACGCTCAGGCTGACATCGTGCAAGGCCACGAAGTCGCCGTAGCGCTTGGTGAGGTTGCGGATCTCGATCATTTCATCTTCCTCAGATCGAGGTTGAGCAGCTTGGCGGTGTCGCGGATCACGTTGTAGGCCGCGTCGTTGGTGGGGTGGAAGCCGTTGAGCTGGCCCTGGTCGGACCAGGGGATGTCCTTGACCTGCAGGAAGGCGGCCTGCACGCGCTTCTTGAGATCGGCCGGCAGGTCGGTGCGCCACACGGTGGGCGACTCGGGGATGGGGTCGGACTTCCACACCTCGACCAGGTCCTCGCGCTTGGCCAGGCCCTTGGCGATGGCCGCGTCCAGGATGCGGTCGGCGATGGCGGCGGCGTCCACCTTCTTGTTCTGCACGGCGATCGCGCTGGAGTCGTGCGAGCCCGAGAAGATCACGCGGCCGAAGTCCTTGTCGGTGTCGAAGCCGGCCTTCATGAGACCGGCCTTGGGGAACAGGTGGCCCGAGGTGGAGCTGGGATCGACGAAGGCGAAGGTCTTGCCCTTCAAGTCGGCCACGGTCCTGATGCCGCTGTCCTTGTGCGCGATCACCTGGCTGTAATAGAACGTGCGCCCGGCCTTCTTGGTTTCGGCCACGGCGAAGGCCTCGATGGGCGCGATGGTGGCGCCGAGCACGTACGAGAACGGGCCGAGGTAGGCCACGTCCAGGCGCTTGGAGCGCAGCGCCTCGATCACGCCGTTGTAGTCGGCCGCCACGAAGGGCTTGACCGGCATGCCCAGCGCGGCGGACAGCATGTCCATCATCTTCTGGCTGTTGGCGATCATGGCGCGGGAGTCTTCCGACGGGATCAGGCCGACGGTGAGCACCTGTTGCGAGCGGGCGGGGAAGGCGATCGTGCCGGCCACGGTGGCGGCGGTGCCGATCAGCACCTTTCTGCGATTCATCATGAGCTTGTCTCCGGGGGTTTGTAGGGGCATGAAAATTCTCCATCTTCGACTGAGCGGACTTGCCCGGCTTGGAGTTTTTCAGCCGGGTGTGACGCGCCTGTGACAACGATGAAAAATCACGAGCGTCCGGTGGTTCTGTCGACTCCTGCACCGCTCTGGACGCAGTAAACCACCGCCGTTCAGCCGAGACCAATTCAAAGATTGGCGGAGTTCTATACAATTTTTCTATGCGACTGACCCAGCTCCGATCCTTCTACGCCGTGGCCCGCATGGGCAGTTTCACCAAGGCCGCGGAGCACCTGCACGTGAGCCAGCCCACCATCACCACGCAGGTGCGCTTTCTCGAGGAGAGCTACAAGGTGGAGCTGTTCCACCGCAGCGGCCGCCGCGTGCAGCTCACGCAGCTGGGCGAACAGCTGATGCAGCTGGCGCAGAACATCTTCAGCCTGGAGGGCGACGCGGTGAGCCTGCTGCGCGACGCGGGCGAGCTGCGCACCGGCCAGCTGCGCGTGGCGGCCGTGGGGCCGTACCACGTGACCCGGATGCTGGCGGACTTCAGCCAGCACTACCCGGCCATCAAGGTCAGCGTGAGCACCGGCAACTCGCAGGACGTGCTGGACCGCCTGCTGGACTACCGCGCCGACGTGGGCGTGCTCGCGCAGCTGGTGAAGGACGACCGTTTCCTCTCGGTGCCGTTCAGCCGCCACCCGGTGGGCATCTTCACCTCCAGCGAGCACCGCTTCGCGCGGCGCCGCAGCATCCGGCTGGCCGAGCTGCAGGGCGAGCGCATGATCCTGCGCGAGCAGGGCTCGACCACGCGCAAGGCGCTGGAGCTGGCCTTGCACAAGGCCGGTGTGGAGCCCGAGGTGGTGATGGAGATCAGCAGCCGCGAGGTGATCCGCGAGGCCGTGTCGCAGGACATCGGCATCGCCGCGGTGTCCACGGTGGAGTTCGTGCCCGGCCCGGGCCTGCACCTGGTGAGCATCAGCGACGCGGACATCTACACCTACGCGCACGTGCTGTGCCTGGCCGAGCGGCGCAGCGCGCGCATGGTGCACGCGTTCTTCGAGACCGTGTCGCCGCCCACCGAAGGCGTCCACCGGCCGGCCCGCAAGAAAGGCAACGGACGGTAGGCGCGAAGGGACGGTTTTACCGAAGGGGCGGGCTCTTCACCTGCAGCGCGCCCGGCGGCGAGACCACGGCCGGCGCCTCGACGATCCCCGTGGCGTCGTCCATGCCCGTGCGGTGTCGGTCGCGCACGAAGAGCGCGCCGATGAGCACCGCGAGGGCCGACACCGCCACGGTGTAGACCAGCCCCTGGAAGATGTTGCCCGAGGCGACCACCATGGCCGTGGCGATGAAGGGGGCGAAGCCGCCGATCCAGCCGTTGCCGAACTGCAGGGCCACCGAGACGCCGCTGTAGCGCACGCGCGTGGGGAACTGCTCGACCAGGAAGGCGCCCATGGGGCCGTAGACCATGGTGGCCAGGAACACCAGGCAGAACAGCATCAGCACCACCATGGGCGCGTTGATGCGCGCCGGGTCGGCGCTCACCGGCATGCCGCGCTCGATCAGCGCCTCGCGCAGCGCGGCCTGGTCGAAGCCGTCCCAGCGCTGCTCGCCCAGCACCACGCGCAGCTCGCCGCTGGCGGGCTGGATGGTGTAGGGCACGCTGTTGGCCGCGAGGAAGGAGCGCGCGCGCGTGCAGGGCTTGGTGGCCTTGGGCTGGAACAGCTGGCCGATGAAGGTCTGGTCTTCGCGGCAGTCGCCGCCTTCGATGACCACCACCGTGCGCTCGCGGAATTCCTGCAGGCCCGGATTGCCGTACTTCGCCATGCCTTCGAAGATGGGAATGAAGAGCAGCGCGGAGAGCAGGCAGCCCGTGAGCATGATCCACTTGCGCCCGATGAGGTCGGAGAGCCAGCCGAAGAACACGAAGAAGGGCGTGGCGAGGATGAGCGCGATGGTGAGGTAGGCGTAGGCCGACTGGGGCGGCAGCTTGAGCGTGGCGGTGAGGAACTGCAGGCTGTAGAAGTGGGCGGTGTACCAGATCACGGCCTGGCCGGCGACCGCGCCGAAGATGGTGACGAGCACGATGCGCAGCGTGGGGCCGTGCGCGAAGGTGTCCTTGATCGGGTTGCGCGAGCCCCGGCCTTCGGCCTTCATCTGCTGGAACACGGGCGACTCTTCGAGGCGCGCGCGCACGTACATGGAGTACGCCAGCAGCAGGATGGAGAGCATGAAGGGCACGCGCCAGCCCCAGGCGAGGAACTGCTCGGGGCTGAGCACCGAGCGCAGCGCGAGGATCACCGCCAGCGACAGCAGCAGCCCGATGGTGCCGGTGATCTGCAGCCAGCTGGTCATGAAGCCACGTCGGCGCACCGGCGAGTGTTCGGCGATGTAGGTCACGGCACCGCCGAACTCGCCCCCGATGGCCAGGCCCTGCAGCAGGCGCAGCGAGACCAGGATGGCCGGCGCGGCCCAGCCGATGGTCTCGAAGGTCGGCAGGAAACCGATGGCCGCGGTGGCCACGCCCATGATCATCATGGTGATGAGGAAGGTTTTCTTGCGCCCCACCGTGTCGCCCAGGCGGCCGAAGAACACGGCGCCGAAAGGCCGCAGCACGAAGCCCGCGCCGAAGGTGGCGAGCGAGGCGAGGATGGCGGCGGATTCGTTGCCCTGCGGAAAGAACAGGGCGCCGAAGAACACGGCCAGGCTGCCGTAGATGAAGAAGTCGTACCACTCGAACACGGTGCCGAGGGCGGCGGCGAAGACGACGCGGCGCGTCTCGGCGGGGGAAGGTGTTGTTGTGCTCATGATCTTGTCTCCGTGATGGTGTTTATTGAACCGCAGGAAGCCGGCCGATGAAGTGGCGCAGGCCGTCGTTGAACGCGGCCGGCTGCTCCAGCATGGGGAAGTGCGCGGCCTGCGGGATCAGCAGCAGCTCGGCGTGCGGCAGGCCCTGGGCCAGCGCGCGCGATTCGGCGGGCGGCGTGATGCGGTCCTCTTCGCCGCAGACCACCAGCGCCGGCAGCTGCAGCCGGGCCAGCTGCGCGCGCGAGTCGGCCGCGTTGAGCGAGGCGATCGCCTGGCGGGCGACGAAGGCGGGCGTCTGCGTCACCTCCTGGCGCGCGAAGTCGATCAGCGCGCGCGGCGCCACCGAGCCGAACGAGCGCTCGATGACCGCCTGGCTGGCCGGCTCCACGCCCAGTTCGTCGATCGCCTTGAGCACGTTGTCCACGCGCACGTCCGGCCCCAGGCCGTGGGGCGTGGCGCCCACGAGCACCAGCGCGCGCAGAAGGTGGGGGTTCTTGAGCGCGAAGGCCTGGGCGATCGTGCCCCCCATCGAGAGGCCGATGAGCACGGCCTCGGTGATGCGCAGCGTGTCGAAGACCCGTTCGAGGTCGCTCACGAAGGCCTCCATGGTGTAGTCGCGGTGGGCCGGGCGCGGCGAGCTGCCGTGCCCGGGCAGGTCGATGATGACCAGCCGGTGGGTGGTCGAGAAGGCCTCGATCTGTTCGCGCCAGAACGCGCCGGTGGTCGTGAAGCCGTGGCACAGGAACAGGGTGGGGCCGCTGCCGTGCACCGTGACGCGCGTGTCGCCGATCAATGTGGAACTCATCTTGGGGTCTCCAGGGTTGGGCTGAGAAAAGCCGCCGCCAGGCGGCCTGCCCGTCTTCGCACGACATGTGCCAGTGCGCGCCTCGGCCGCCCCGCGAGGCAAGACCGTTGTTTCTCAAGGGAAAAACCGCGCGTTGGGCCCGATTGACGGTTTCGCGGCCGGCGGCTAGTCTCAAATTCGCGTCTCAAATCTGAGAATCGAGAGGAACCCACCATGCCCTTTCCCGACTGGTTCGGCTCCGGCCAGAACGAGGCGGTCTTTCTGCGCCGCCTGCTGGACCACGTGTCGGACTGCCTGGTCGCCGTCGACACCGAAGGGCGCGTGGTCCTGATCAACGAGCCCTACTGCCGCCTGCTCGGCGGCCGGCAGGAGGATTTCATCGGCCGCCACATCACCGAGGTGGTGTCGGAGAAGACGCGCCTGCACCTCGTGGCGCAGGGCGAGGCGGTGGTGACGGGCGTGCCGCTGGAGGTGCGAGGGCAGCAGCTGTTCGCGCGCCAGGTGCCGGTGTACCAGGACGACCGCATCATCGGCGCGGTCGGGCTGGCGCTGTTCTCCAACCTGAACGCGCTGAAGAAGGCGGTGGCGCTGGCGGCGCAGCAGGACCTGTCGATCCGCAGCGCGGGCAGCGGCTGGGTGGCGCGCCACGGCGTGCAGGACCTGATCGGCACGGGCGCGCGCATGGACGCCCTGCGCGCGCGCATCGTGCAGGCCGCGCAGCACGCGCTGCCGGTGCTGATCCAGGGCGAGAGCGGCAGCGGCAAGGAACTGGCCGCGCACGCCATCCACGCGCACTCGGCGCGGGCGCGGCGCCCCTTCGTGTGGGTGAACTGCGCCTCCATCCCCGAGGGCCTGATCGACGCGGAGCTGTTCGGCTACGAGAGTGGCGCCTTCACCGGCGCGCGCGCCCGGGGCAAGCCCGGCAAGTTCGAGATCGCCAACGGCGGTACGCTGTTCCTCGACGAGATCGGCGACATGCCGCTGCACCTGCAGGCCAGCCTGCTGCGCGCGGTGCAGAACCAGGAGATCGTGCGCCTGGGCGGCACCGCGCCGATCGCGATCGACACGCGCATCGTCTGCGCGACCCACCGCGACCTGCCCGCCCTGGTGCGGCGCGGCGCCTTCCGGCTCGACCTGTACTACCGCCTGAACGTGGCCGGCCTGCGCATGCCGGCGCTGCGCGAGCGCGACGACCTGGCGGACTTCATCGGCCTGCTGCTGCAGCGCGTGGCGCAGCGCGAGGGCCTGGAGCCGCGCCGCATGCCGGCGGCGGTGCTCGCGCGCTTCGTGCAGTGCCCCTGGCCGGGCAATGCGCGCCAGCTGGAGAACGCGCTGCTGCGCTTCCTGCTCTCGGGCGAGGTGGCGCTGGACGAGGACGCCGGCCTGGGCGCCGACACCGGACGCCCCGTGGCGGATGCAGCGAATGCGGCGGACGGCGGCTACTCGCTGCAGGCCGGGCTGGACCGCGAGCGGGACGCGCGCATCCGCCAGGCCCTGCGCGCGGCCGAGGGCCGGAAAGACGAGGCCGCGCGGCTGCTGGGCATCAGCCGGGCCTCGCTCTACCGCGAGCTGCGCCGCCTGGGCGCGGGCTGAACCGCGGCGCCGCTCAGGCCCAGCCTTCGAGCACCACCTTGCCGCGCGCCTTGCCCGATTCGATCAGGGCGTGGGCGCGCTTCAGGTTGGCGGCGTTGATGGGGCCGAAGTGCTCGGCCAGCGTGGTGCGGATCAGGCCGGCATCGACCAGCGCGGCCACCTCGTTGAGCAGGCGGTGCTGGCCGACCATGTCGGCCGTGCCGAACAGCGCGCGCGTGAACATCAGCTCCCAGTGCACCGAGACCGACTTGCGCTTGAACTTGGTCACGTCCAGCGAGGCCGGGTCGTCGATCAGGCCGAATTGGCCCTGCGGCGCGATGGCCTCGACGATCTGGTCGAAGTGCGCGTCGGTCTGCGTGAGGCTCACGATGTGGTCCACCTGGGGAAAGCCGATGCGCTTGAGCTCTTGCGCAATGGGCTGGCCGTGGTCGATCACGTGGTGCGCGCCCAGCTCCTTGACCCAGGCCTGGGTCTCGGGCCGCGAGGCGGTGCCGATGACGGTGAGGCTGGTCAGGCGCGTGGCCAGCTGCGTGAGGATGGAGCCCACGCCGCCCGAGGCGCCGATGATGAGCAGCGTCTTCGAACTGGGCGCCTTGCCCGGGGCGATGCCCAGGCGGTCGAACAGCATCTCCCAGGCGGTGATGGCGGTCAGCGGCAGCGCGGCGGCCTGCGCGAAGTCGAGCGACGTCGGCATGTGGCCGACGATGCGCTCGTCCACCCGGTGCAGTTCGCTGTTGGTGCCCGGGCGGGCGATGGAGCCGGCGTACCAGACGCGGTCGCCCGGCTGGAACAGCGTGACCTCCGGGCCCACGGCCTTGACGATGCCGCTGGCGTCCCAGCCCAGCACCTTGTACGCCTCGCCCTCGGCCGGCGCGCCGCTCTTGCGCACCTTGGTGTCCACCGGGTTGACCGACACGGCTTTCACCTCGACCAGCAGGTCGCGGCCCGTGGCCACGGGTTCGGGCAGGGTGATGTCGATCAACGAGTCGGGTTCGCTGATGGCCTGGGGCTTCTGGTATCCAACGGCTTTCATGGTCTTGCTTTCAAAGATGGAGAAAAGGGGAAAGGAGGGCATCACGCGGCGGCCAGGGCGGCGTAGTCCGTGTAGCCGCGCGCGCCGCCGCCGAACAGCGTCGTCGGATCGAGCTCGGCCAGCGGCAGCTTGGCGGCGAGTCGCGCCGGCAGGTCGGGGTTGGCGATGAAGGGCCGGCCGAAGGCCACCAGGTCGGCCAGGCCTTCCTTCAGGATGGCATCGGCGCGCTGGGCGTCGTACTTGCCCGCGACGATCACGCGGCCCTGGTAGGCGCGGCGCAGCTCGCGGCGGAACGCCTCGGGCACCTGGCGCGCGTCGTCCCAGTCGGCCTCGGCCAGGTGGATGTAGGCCAGGCCGATCTCGTCGAGCTGTTTGGCCAGGTGCAGGATGGTGGGCACGATCTCGGGGCAGTCCATGTTGCGCTGGGTGATGAAGGGCGCCAGCCGCATGCCGGTGCGCTCCGCGCCGGCTTCGCTGGCCACGGCGGCGGCCACCTCGGCGGCGAAGCGCGTGCGCTGCGCCATGCCGCCGCCGTAGGCGTCGGTGCGGTGGTTCGAGGTGGTGCGCAGGAACTGGTCGATCAGGTAGCCGTTGGCGCCGTGGATCTCCACGCCGTCGAAACCGGCGCGCATGGCGTTGGCGGCGGCGCGGCGGTAGTCGCCGATCACGGTCTGGATGTCCTGCGCGGTCATCTCGCGCGGGACCGGGGCATCCAGCATGCGGCCCACGCCGTCCTCGCCCATCACCCAGACCTTGGCGTCGGGCGAGAGGGCCGAGGGCGCCACCGGCAGGCCGTCGGCGTGGAAGCTGGCGTGCGACATGCGGCCCACGTGCCACAGCTGCAGCACCATGCGCCCGCCGGCCGCGTGCACCGCGTCGGTCACGCGGCGCCAGCCGTCCACCTGGGCCTCGCTGTGGATGCCGGGCGTGAAGCTGTAGCCCTGGCCCTGCGGCGAGATCTGGGTGGCTTCGGACACGATCAGGCCGGCGCTGGCGCGCTGCGCGTAGTAGCGGGCCATGAGTTCGTTGGGCACGTTGCCGGGCTGGCTGCTGCGGCTGCGCGTGAGCGGCGCCATCACCAGGCGGTTGGGCAGGTGCAGCGGGCCGAGTTCGAGGGGGCGGAACAGGGG
>NZ_JBYTAE010000039.1:0-50736 GCF_058787875.1 Hydrogenophaga sp. FW305-3-2-15-A-LB1
CACCCCTCACCACCCCGCCCCCAAAGAGGAGACAACCGCATGAAGCTCAACCGCCTGCTGGCCGCCATGGCCCTCACCACCTTCGCCGCGCTCGGCAGCACCGCCGCGCTGGCGCAGGACTTCAAGGCGCGCAACGCGCGCTTCGGCCACGGCATGGCCGACGCCCACCCGGCCGGCCAGGCCGCGAAGCAGTTCGCCACCGAGATGGAGAAGGCCAGCGGCGGCAAGATGAAGATCGCCGTGATCGCCAACCAGGCCCTGGGCCCGGACCCGCAGATGCTGGCCGCGCTGCAGGGCGGCGTGCAGGAGTTCTACACCGGCAGCGCGCTCGCCATGCTGGGCCAGGTCAAGGAGCTCGGCTTCCAGGACGTGCCCTTCCTCTTCAACACCGAGGCCGAGGCGCACGCCGTGTTCGACGGCCCGGTGGGCGCCCACCTCAACGCCAAGCTCGCCGCGGTCGGCATCCACGTGCTGGGCTGGTGGGAGAACGGCTTTCGCCACATCACCAACTCCAAACGCCCGGTCAACACGCTGGACGACCTCAAGGGCCTGAAGCTGCGCACCCAGCCCAACCCGCTCACGCTCGACGCCTTCAAGGCCATCGGCGCCAACGCCTCGCCGCTGCCCTGGTCCGAGCTGTTCGTGGCGCTGGAGACCAAGGCCTTCGACGGCCAGGAGAACCCGGTGGTGCTGATGTACACCCAGCGCTTCTACGAAGTGCAGAAGTACATGACGCTCTCGGGCCACGTCTACTCGCCGCTGATCTTCGCGGTGTCGAAGAAATACTGGGACAGCCTCTCGCCCGATGAGCAGAAGGCGATGAACACCGCCGCGAAGAACGCCACCGCGTTCCAGCGCAAGTCCACCGCCGCCGAGGCCGGCAGCGCGCTGCAGGGCATGAAGGACAAGGGCGTGCAGGTCACGCAGTTCTCGCCCGCCGACCTGCAGGCGATCCGCGACCGCGTGCCGCCGGCGATCGCGCCGCACCTGGAGAAGATCGGCCCCGAGTTCATGACCCTGGTGCGCAGCGAGATCGCCAAGGTGCGCACCGCGTCGAAGTAAGCCCGCCTTCCCAGGCGCTGTTCCTTCCCTCACACGACCGGGCCACGCGCCCGGTCGGCCTTGCCATGACCGCCTCGATTTCCTTGCCAGCCGCCGTGCTGGACGGCCTGCGCCAGCTGCTCGGCGAGCGCCTGTCCACCAGCCCCGCCGTGTGCGAGCACCACGGCCGCGACGAATCCATCTTCGCGCCCATGCTGCCGGCCGCCGTGGCCTTCGCGCGCCACACCGACGAGGTGCTCGCCATCGTTCGCCTGTGCCGCGAGCACCGGGTGCCGCTGGTGCCCTACGGCGCGGGCTCCTCGCTCGAAGGCCACACGCTGGCCGTGCGGGGCGGCGTCACGCTCAACCTGCAGCAGATGGACCAGCTCGTCGCGATCCACGACGAGGACCAGACCGCCACCGTGCAACCCGGCGTGACGCGCAAGGCGCTCAACGCCGCCTTGCGCGACAAGGGCCTGTTCTTCCCGATCGATCCCGGGGCCGATGCCACCATCGGCGGCATGTGCGCCACGCGCGCCAGCGGCACCAACGCCGTGCGCTACGGCACCATGCGCGAGAACGTGGTCAACCTCACCGTGGTCACGCCCGACGGCCAGCTGGTGAAGACGGCGCGGCGCGCGCGCAAGAGCGCCGCCGGCTACGACCTCACGCGCCTGTTCGTGGGCTCCGAAGGCACGCTGGGCGTGGTGGTGGAGGCCACGGTGAAGCTGCACCCGCTGCCCGAATCCATCCTGGCCGCGGTGTGCGCCTTTCCCAGCATCGACGCGGCGGTGCAGGCGGTGGTGCAGACCATCCAGGTGGGTGTGCCGATCGCGCGCTGCGAATTCGTCGACCGCGTGGCGATCCGCGCGCTCAATGGTTACAGCAAGACCGGCTTGCCCGAGCAGCCGCACCTGTTCTTCGAGTTCCACGGCAGCGAGGCCGGCGTGCGCGAGCAGGTCGAGCTGGTGCAGGCCATCGCGGGCGAACTCGGGGGCGAAAGCTTCCAGTGGTCTCACACACCCGAAGAGCGCACGCGCCTGTGGGAGGCGCGGCACAACGTCTACTTCGCCGCGCTGCAGCTGCGCCCGGGCAGCCGCAGCGTGGTGACCGATGTCTGCGTGCCGATCTCGCAGCTGGCCGACTGCGTGAACCAGACCGCGCAGGACCTCGCGCAGTCGGGCCTGATCGCGCCCATCGTCGGCCATGTGGGCGACGGCAACTTCCACGTGCAGATGCTGGTGGACGGCGACAGCGAACACGAGGTGGCGCAGGCCGAGGCGTTCAACGCGCGGCTGGTGGCGCGCGCGCTGGCGATGGACGGCACCTGCACCGGCGAGCACGGCATCGGCCTGCACAAGCAGGGCTTTCTGCTCGACGAGCTGGGCGAGGCGCCGGTGGCGCTGATGCGGCAGATCAAGCACGCGATGGACCCGCACAACCTGATGAACCCAGGCAAGATCTTTTCCTTCTGAAGCTCGGCAACGCACCCCATGAAAACCCTCATCCACTGGTACTTCAAGGCGCTCGAGGGGGTCATGGTGTTGTGCCTGGCCGCCATGTGCGTCATGGTGTTCGGCAACGTGGTGCTGCGCCACGTGTTCGACTCGGGCATCAACACCTCGGAAGAGCTCTCGCGCTTCATGTTCATCTGGCTCACCTTCCTGGGCGCCATCGTGGCGATGCGCGAAGGCGGCCACCTGGGCATGGACATGGTGGTGCGCCGCCTCACCGGGCGCACCCGCTGGGTGGCGCTGATGCTCTCCCAGCTGCTGGTGCTCGCCTGCTGCGCCGTGCTGCTCTGGGGGCTGATCCTGCAGCACGGCATCAACGTGGCCAACATCGGCCTGGTCACCGGCCTCTCGCTGGCCATCGTCTATTCGGTCGCCTACCTGTGCGCGGCCTCCATCGGTGTGATGGTCCTCGCCAACATCGTCACCCTGCTGCGCGGCAAGGACCTGCCCGACCCGCAACTCACCGACGCCGCCTGAGCGCCCCTCCCATGATCGTCCTCATCTTCGTTTTTGCGCTGCTCGCGGCGATGGCGCTGGGCATGCCCATCGCCTTCGCGCTCATGGTCTCCAGCCTGGCCATGATGGCCTGGATGGACATCTTCAACGCCCAGATCCTGGCGCAGAACATGCTGTCCGGCGCCGACAGCTTCCCGCTGATGGCGATTCCCTTCTTCGTGCTGGCCGGCGAGCTCATGAACGCCGGGGGCATTTCGCGGCGCATCGTCGCGGTGGCGGGCGCCTGGGTCGGGCACTTCAAGGGCGGCCTGGGCTACGTGGCCATCTTCGCCTGCGTCATCATGGCCTCGCTCTCGGGCTCGGCCATCGCCGACACCGCGGCCGTGGCGGCGCTGCTCATCCCGATGATGCGCAAGGCCGGCTACGACATGCCGCGCGCCTCGGGCCTGATCGCCTCGGGCGGCATCATCGCGCCCATCATTCCGCCCTCCATCGGTTTCGTGATGTTCGGCGTGGTCGGCAACGTGTCCATCACCAGCCTGTTTATCGCCGGCATCGTGCCCGGCCTGTTGATGGCGCTCGCGCTGGTGGGCACATGGATGTACCAGGCCAAACGCGACGATATGCCGCGCGAACCCAAAGTGTCGATGCGCGAGCGCTGGTCGGCCACCTTCGCGGGCGTGTGGGCGCTGCTGCTGCCGGTGCTCATCGTCGGCGGCCTCAAGGGCGGTTATTTCACGCCCACCGAGGCGGCCGTGGTCGCGGTGTTCTATGCGCTCTTCGTGGGCTTCGTGGTGTACCGCGAGCTCCAGGTCGCGCAGCTCTATGCGCTGCTGCTCGCGGCCGGCAAGACCTCGGCCGTGGTGATGTTCCTGGTGGCCGCGGCGCAGGTCACGGCCTGGCTGATCGCCGCCGCCAGCATCCCCATGGTGGTGGCGGACATGCTGCAGCCGCTGGCCGACTCGCCCACGCTGCTGCTGATCGTCATCATGCTGCTGGTGATCGTGGTGGGCACGGCGCTGGACTTCGCGCCCACGATCCTGATCCTGGTGCCGGTGCTCATGCCGGTGGTGCGCATGGCCGGCATCGACCCGGTGTATTTCGGCGTGCTCTTCATCATGAACAACGCCATCGGACTCATCACGCCGCCGGTGGGCACGGTGCTCAACGTGGTCTGCGGCGTCTCCCGCGTGCGGCTGGAGTCGGTGATCCGCGCCGTCTCACCCTACCTGCTCGCGCAGCTCGGGGTGCTGTTCCTGCTGGTGTTCTTCCCCCAGCTGGTGCTGGCGCCACTGCGCTTCCTCACGCGCTGAGCCAGCGGGGCGGGGCGCGGTCCGCGCGCCGGGTACAGTACGGCCCACGTTCAACACCCGGAAAGTGGACTCACGATGGCGACTCGGCGCAGCAACACGGCGGTGCGACAAGGGCGCAAGGTGCTCAACCTCGCGGGTTACGTCACCTCCCACCTCACGGTGCTGGCCAACCGGCTCTCCAGCGGCGCCTCGCGGCTGTACCTCCAGCGCTATGGCATCGGCATCATCGAGTGGCGCGTGCTGGCCATGCTGGCGGTCGAGCCCCGCATCTCGCCGGTGCGCGTCTGCCAGGTCATCGGGCTGGACAAGGGCGCCGTCAGCCGCGAGATGCGCAAGCTCGAAACCAAGGGCTATCTCACGGTGGAGGAAGACCCCGAGAGCCCGCGCCGGCACACGCTGGCGCTCACGCCCGAGGGGTATGCCGTCCACGACGAGGTCATCCGCGCCGCTCTGGAGCGCGAACGCCGCCTGCTCAAGGGCCTGTCGGCCAGCGAGGTGGAGACGCTGCTGGACCTGCTGGTGCGCACCACGGCCAACGTCCCGTTCGTGAACGAGTACGAGCCGCCCGAGGCCGCCCCCGCTCCACGCCCGCGCAAGAAGAAAGCCTGAGGCGGGCGCGCCCGCCGCGCTCAGTCCCTGGCGCGCGCTTCGTCGCCGTCGGTGGGCCGGGGCACCACGTGGCTGAGCGAGGGCGGGATCTCGCCCGTGCCCGGGTTGCCGATGCGGCGGCGGAACAGCTCGGTGCGCGCCAGCAGGATGGTGGTGACCGGCACCGTGAGCGAGAGGAAGATGATGATCAGCCAGGCGTGCAGCGAGAGCCGTTCGTCCTGCGCCGAGAAGTAAACGATGCTCGCCAGGGTGACGCACCAGGCCGAGAAGCTGAAGGCCAGCGCGGGCGGGTGCATGCGCTGGAAGAAGGTCTTGAAGCGCACCACGCCGATGGCGGCGGTGAGCGTGAAGATGCCGCTGAGGATCAGCAGCAGCGCCACCGGGATTTCGGCCCAGAGCGAGACACCGGCCGGCATCATCATTCGATCACCTCGCCGCGCAGCAAAAACTTGGCCATGGCGGCCGAACTCACGAAACCGAAGACGGCGATCAGCAGCGCCGCCTCGAAGTACATCGCGCTGCGGTAGCGGATCGCCAGCACCATGAGCACCAGCATGCCGATGGTGTAGATCAGGTCCATGGCGAGCACGCGGTCCTGCGCCGAGGGGCCGCGGTACAGGCGCAGCAGGCCCAGCGCCATGGCGAGCACGTAACAGGCCAGCGCGAAGACGATAGCGCCAAAGAGGAAGGGACTCATTCGAAGATCTCCATCAGGGGACGCTCGTAGCGCTGCTTGATCAGCGCGATTTCGTGCGGCGCGTCCTTGAGGTCGAAGATGTGCACCAGCAGCGCACTGCGGTCCAGCGCGATCTCGGACCAGATGGTGCCCGGGATCACGCACATGATGGCGGCCAGCACCGCCAGGCCGTTGGGGTCGCGCAGGTCCAGCGGCACGGTGATGAAGCCACCCTGAGGCATGTGCTCGCCGCGGCCCAGCGTGCCGCGCAGCACGCGCCAGTTCCATTCGATCACGTCGACGCCCACGCGCAGAAAGAGTTTGACGGCCACCCAGGGGTGGCTGAAGCGCACCGGCGTCGGGCGCAGCGACTGCGTGAGCAGCGGCACCGCGAAGCCCAGCACCAGGGCCATGAGCCATTGGCCCAGGCTGTAGGGGTTGTTGAGCACCAGCCACAGCGCGACCAGCGCGAGCGACAGCAGGGGGGCGGGGAACAGGCGCCGCATCATGGCTGCTTCTCCGGCACGGGCACGCCCAGGCGCTCGGCGTTGGTGGGGGTGGGCAACGGCTGGGCCGAGAACACGGCGTCGATGTAGCCGCGTGGGTGGTACAGCGAGCTCGCGGTGGCGGCGGTGTAGCGCATCACCGCCTCGCCGCGCACCGTGAACAGCACGCACAGGCCGATCAGCACCGCGATGGGCACGTACTCGGCCACGCGCAGCATGTGCCCGCCGCGCTCCATCGGCGCCCAGAAGAAGCGGATGCCGGTGCGCGAGAGCGCCACCAGCGCGAACAGGCCGGAGGTGATCACCAGCACCATCAGCGTCCAGCTCGCCGCGCTCACCGCCGGTGTGCCGCTCTGCAGCGGCAGCAGCGCCGAGAGCATGGCGAACTTGCCGATGAAGCCCGAGAGCGGCGGCAGCCCGGCCACCAGCACGGTGCAGCAGATGAAGGCCAGGCCCAGCAGCGCGGTGGTCGCGGGGATCGCGCGGCCGATCAGCACTTCCTCGTCCTCGTCGAGGTTGGCGGTCTTGGCGATTTCCAGGTCGGCCAGGGCGAACGGCAGGTGGTCCTCTTCGTCTTCCGGCGCGCGCTGGCTCGCCGGGTCGGTGCGCGAGCGGTCCATGAGCTCGGCCAGCAGGAAGAAGGCCGCTACCGCCAGGGTGGAACTCGGCAGGTAGTACAGCGCGCTGGCGGTGAGCTCGGGCCGCGCGAAGCCCAGCACCGCGAGCAGCGTGCCCGAGGACACGATGACCGAGAAGCCCGCCAGCCGTGCGGGCCGCTGCGAAGCCAGCATGCCGATGGCGCCGAAGGCCAGCGTGGCCATGCCGCCCCAGGCCAGCCACTCGCTGCCGAAGCCCGCCGAATGGCCGGCCTCGGGCGAGAAGAGCAGGGTGGACAGGCGCAGCAACACGTAGATGCCCACCTTGGTGAGCAGCGCGAACATCGCCGCCGAGGGCGCGCTGGCGCTGGAGTAGGCCGGCACCAGCCAGAAGTTGAGCGGCCACATGGCGGCCTTGGCGAGGAAGGCCACGGCCAGGATGGCGCAGGCGGTGTGCAGCAGCGCGCGGTCGGCCGAGGCCACGTCCGGAATGCGCGCGGCCAGGTCCGCCATGTTCAGCGTGCCGGTCACGCCGTAGATCATCGAGGCGCCCACCAGGAACAGCGAGGACGCGGCCAGGTTGATCGAGATGTACTGCAGGCCCGCCTTCACGCGCGAGGGCCCCGAGCCGTGCAGCAGCAGGCCGTAGGACGCGGCCAGCATGACTTCGAAAAACACGAACAGATTGAACAGGTCGCCGGTGAGGAAGGCCCCGTTCAGACCCATGATCTGGATCTGGAACAGCGGGTGGAAGTGCGCGCCGGCCTTGTGCCAGCGCGCCAGCGCGAACAGCAGCGCCATCAGCGCCACCATCGCGGCCAGCAGCAGCATCAGGCCCGAGAGGCGATCGAGCACCAGCACGATGCCGAAGGGCACGTCCCAGTTGCCGGGCAAATAGACGCCGAACGCGCTCGGCCCCTCGCCCTGCTTGCTCCAGAGCAGCAGCGCCACGGCCACCGCCAGGTTGATCACGGTGGCGCTCAGGCTGATGGTGGCCTTGGTGCGGTGCCGCCGGTCGCCCACGAACAGCAGCAGGCAGGCCGTGACCAGCGGCAGCAGGATGGGCGCGATCATCAGGTGCGGCATGAGCGCCGCGGTGATCGACTGGATCAATCCTCCCGTCACTCCGCGTCCCCCTGTCCGTCCACATGGTCATTGCCGAAGAAGCCGCGCTGCGCGAGCAGCACGACCAGGAACAGCGCGGTCATGGCGAAGCCGATCACGATGGCGGTGAGCACCAGGGCCTGCGGCATCGGGTCGTCGTACTGCAGCAGCGTGGCTTCCAGCCCGGGCGTGAGCACGGGTTCGCTGTCCACCGAGAGCCGGCCCATGGCGAAGATGAACAGGTTGACGCCGTAGCCCAGCAGGCACAGGCCCATGATGACCTGGTAGGTGCGCGGGCGCAGCATCAGCCACACGCCGCAGGTGGTGAGGGCGCCGATGGCGATGGCCATGACGAGTTCCATCAGTGAGCTCCTTCTTCTTTTTCCTGCTCGACCTTGGCCTGGCGGTGGCCGCGCACCGACTGGTGGCCCAGCGCGGTGAGGATGAGCAGGGTGGCGCCCACCACCAGGGTGAAGACGCCGATGTCGTAGAACAGCGCGCTGGCGACGTGGATGTCGCCCAGCAGCGGCAGGTGCAGGTGGGCCGTGTGCGTGGTCAGGAACGGGTAGCCGAACCAGAACGAGCCCAGGCCGGTGGCGGTGGCGGTGAGCAGGCCGGCGGCGATCCAGCGCTGCGGCATCAGCTGCATGTTGGCCTCCACCCACTGCGTGCCCGAGACGATGTACTGCAGGATGAAGGCGGTGGAGAGCACCAGCCCGGCCACGAAGCCGCCGCCGGGTTCGTTGTGGCCGCGCATGAAGAGGTAGACCGCGATCACCGCCGCGATCGGCAGCAGCAGGCGCACCAGCACCGCCGGCACCATGAGGTAACCCTGCGCGGTGTCTTCGGCCAGCTGCGGGTTCACCAGGTCGGTGTCCAGGTCGGCCGGCAGGGCCAGCTGCTGCGGCGGCAGTTCGGTGCTCTCGGGCGCGGGCCGGAAGCGGCGCAGCAGCGCGTACACCGTGAGCGCCACGATGCCCAGCACCGTGATCTCGCCCAGCGTGTCGAAGCCCCGGAAGTCCACCAGCATCACGTTGACCACATTGGTGCCGCCGCCTTCAGGCAGCGCGCGCTCCAGGAAGAAGGGCGAGATGCTCTGCGGGAAGTCGCGCGTCATCACCGCGTAGGACAGGCCGGTCATGCCAGCGCCCGCGGCCAGCGCCAGCAACAGGTCGCGCGAGCGCCGGGCCTTGGCTTTGGTGCGATCCCACAGCGGTTCGCGGTCGTCCTGCACCTCCAGCCGCTTGGGCAGCCAGCGCAGGCCGAGCAGGATCAGCACCGTGGTCACCGCCTCGACCGAAAGCTGCGTGAGCGCGAGGTCGGGCGCGGAGAACCAGGCGAACGTGATCACGGTGGTGAGGCCGGACACGCTCATGAGCGCCAGCGCGGTGAGCCGGTGGTACTTGGCCTGCCAGACCGCGCCGATGGCCGCGCCCACGCCCACCACCCAGAGCAGCGCGAACATGGGCGAGAACGGCAGCAGCGTGCGATCGCCGGGGGAGAGCACCGGGTTGGGCACGGCCAGGCGGAACGCGGCCACCGCGCCCACCACCGTCACCAGCACCAGCAGGAACAGCTGCGGCTGCAGGCGCCGCGTGCCCAGCAGGCGCAGGGCGCTGCGGGCGGCGGCGGTGAGCCGGGCCATGGTGTGGTGGAACAGGCGCTTGCCGTTGAACAGCCCCACCAGCGGTGCGCGCTGGATGCGCCCGCTCTGCAGGGGCTTGCGCAGCAGCAGGTACAGCACGATGCCACCGGCCAGCGCGAGGAAACTCATCCACAGCGGCAGGTTGAAGCCGTGCCAGACGGCGAGGTCGAACTCGGGCAGGGTGCCGCCCACGACCGGCGAGGCGGCCGTGCCCAGGATGTGCTGGATGGACCACTGCGGCACGATGCCCACCACCAGGCAGGCCAGCACCAGCACCTCGATCGGCACGCGCATCCAGTGCGGCGGCTCGTGCGGCACGCGCGGCAGGTTGGCGCAGGTGTCGGGGCCGAAGAATACGCGCGCCGTGAAGCGCAGCGAATAGGCCACGCTGAACATGCCGGCGATCACCGCCGCCGTGGGCAGCAGGCGCTGGAACCAGGGCGCCGCGCTCACGAACACGGCCTCGGTGAAGAACATCTCCTTGGAGATGAAGCCGTTGAGCAGCGGCACGCCGGCCATGGCCGCGCCGGCCACCACGGTGAGCGTGGCGGTCACCGGCATGTAGCGGGCCAGGCCCGAGAGGCGGCGCATGTCGCGCGTGCCGGCCTCGTGGTCGACGATGCCCACCGCCATGAACAGCGAGGCCTTGAAGGTGGCGTGGTTGATGATGTGGAACACGGCGGCCACCGCGGCCAGCGGGCTGTTCATGCCCAGCAGCGTGGTGATCAGGCCCAGGTGCGAGATCGTCGAGTAGGCGAGCAGGCCCTTGAGGTCGTTCTGGAAGATGGCCGCGAAGCCGCCGATCAGCAGCGTGATCAGGCCCGAGCAGGTGACGATCCAGAACCACTCGTCGGTGCCCGCGAGCACCGGCCACAGCCGCGCCAGCAGGAACACGCCGGCCTTGACCATGGTGGCCGAGTGCAGGTAGGCCGAGACCGGGGTGGGCGCGGCCATGGCGTGCGGCAGCCAGAACTGGAACGGGAACTGCGCGCTCTTGGTGAACGCGCCGAGCAGGATGAGGATGAGCGCGGTGGTGTAGAGCGGGTGGGCGCGGACCACGTCGCCGGCGCGCAGCACGACGTCGAGGTCGTAGCTGCCGACGATGTGGCCGAGCACGAGCACGCCGGCCAGCAGGCACAGGCCGCCCGCGCCGGTCACGGTGAGGGCCATGCGGGCGCCGCGCCGCGCGTCGCGGCGGTGGTGCCAGTAGCCGATGAGCAGGAAGGAGAAGAGGCTGGTGAGTTCCCAGAACAGCACCAGCTGGACCAGGTTGCCCGAGAGGACGACGCCGCTCATGGCGCCCATGAAGGCGAGCAGGAAGGAGAAGAAGCGCGGCACGGGGTCGTCGGGCGACATGTAGTAGCGCGCGTACAGGACCACGAGGGAGCCGATGCCGAGCACGAGCATGGAGAACATCCACGCGAAGCCGTCCATGCGCAGCACGAAGTTCAGGCCGAGGGAGGGCAGCCAGACGAATTCCTGCCGGATGACGCCGCCGGCGGCGACTTCAGGGAAGTACATCGCGGCCTGCACGGTGCAGAAGAGCGCGATGGCGCCGGCCAGTGTGGACTCGGTGTTGCGCGCGTTCGCGGGCAGCAGCGCAGCGATGAGGCTGCCCACGAAGGGGAGGGCGACGAGGAAGATCAGGGAGACGTGCATGTGGCTTCGAGTTTAGTGGCATGAGTTTGCAGGGCCTCGAGGGTTCCCCCGTGGGGGGTGTGTTGTGGGTTTTTTCTCTTTGCGCTCGGCTGCTTCGCGGTGGGCCGAGGGTGGGGACCGAAACACACCTGTGCACGCAAGCCTTGTGTGCCTGGACCACCCGACCTTGCCCACACAGAGGCGAGAAGCTTTATGGCACCATGCCCGGTTGCCCCGCCAAGACCCAGACGCATGACCGCCCCCCGCCACGGCCCCCTGATCACCAACCTCGTCGCCCAGCTCGCCTTCGGTCTGCTGGCCATGACCATCTGCATCCCCTCGATGCAGGAGTGGGGCGCGATCTTCGGCTCGAGCCAGGCCGCGGTGCAGCTCACCTTCAGCGGTTACGTGGTGGCCTATGGCGGCCTGCAACTGCTGTATGGCCCGCTGTCCGACCGCCTCGGGCGCAAGAAGATCCTGCTGCTCGGCATCGCGCTGGGCGGTCTCGGCTCGCTGCTGGCCGCGCTCGCGGGCGATCTGCTCATGCTCACCGCCGCGCGCGTGCTGCAGGGCGCGGGCTGTGCCGCCGGCATGGTGGTCGGCCGCGCCATGGTGCAGGACCTGTTCGACGGCCCCGCGCGCACCCGCGTCATGGCCTACATCGGCATGGCCATGGGCCTGGTCCCGCCGCTGGCCACCATCATCGGCGGGCAGCTGCATGTGCGCCTGGGCTGGCAGGCCAACTTCGTGCTGCTGACCGGGCTGTCCCTCGTGCTGTTCATCGCCGCCTGGCGCGGCCTGCCCGACCACACCGCCCCAGCCGAACCGCAGCAGACGCACTGGCTGCGCGACATGGCCTCGTCCTACGCGCAACTCGCGCGCGCCCCCGGCTTCCTGCTCTACGTGGCCCTGCTCTCCATGACCACCGCCACCTTCTACGCCTTCCTCGCGGGAGCGCCCATCGTGCTCGGCAGCTACGGCGTGGGCCCGGCGGGCATCGGGTACTACATCATGCTGGTCCCGCTGGCCTACATCGTCGGCAACTACCTCACCACGCATCTCGTGCACCGCATCGGCGAACGCACCGTGATGCGCATGGGGCAGGGCAGCTCGCTGCTGGGCATCGGCCTCATGCTCGCGCTCGCGCTGGCCGGGGTGGACACGCCGCTGGCCCTCTCGCTGCCCCTGCTGCTGCTGGGCATGGGGCACGGCCTGCTGGTGCCGCCCACCCTCATCGGCACCGTGGGCCTGCTGCCGGCGCTGGCGGGCGCGGCCGCCGCCGTGGCCGGCCTGATGCAGCAGCTCATGGGGGCGGTGGGCGGTTTCGTGGTGGGCCTGGTGCCGCACGACGGCGCGGTGAACCTGGGCTGGCTGATGCTCGCGCTCTCGGCTTGCGCCGCCGTGGCCATGGCGCTGCTGCAGCGCGGCCAGGCCACCCGCCCGGCGGCCGGCTGATCACACGCCCGAACAGGGGCGCCGGTATACTGGCCCGACCATGCGCCCTTGGCTTGCCGCCGTCTTCGCCCTGCACCTCTTCCTGAGTGTGGGTGCGTGGGCATTCGGGCCTTCCCATGGGGTGGAGGCCGTTCAGGCCAGCCACGCGCAGAGCCTGGTGATCGAGGCGGTCGCTGCCGTCCAGCCGACGCCCGACGACGGCCTGAGCGCCGACCCTTGGCCCGAGCACGGCCTGGCCGATGCCCAGGCCGACCTGCCCGAGTGCCTGGACGCGCCCATCGCCACGTCCGGCCCGGGCGAACACCTGCGCACACCGTCGCCGCCCCCGGCGCATGACCTCACGCCGCCCGTGCTCGACGGGCTCCAGCGACCGCCCCGCGGCCAGCTCGCCCTCGCCTGACCGTTTCCGCCGCGCGGCCCTGAGGCCGCTCCGGCGCCCAGGTGTCCCCTTTTTCGCCAGGCCGCTGGCGCCCCGTTCCATGGAACTGCTCACCGACCCCAATGTCTGGATCGCGTTCGCGATGCTCACCGCGCTCGAAATCGTGCTCGGCATCGACAACATCATCTTCATCTCGATCCTCGTGGGCCGGTTGCCGCCGCACCTGCGCGACAAGGCCCGCCGCCTCGGCCTGGGCTTTGCCATGCTCTCGCGGCTGGCGCTGCTGTTCACCCTGAGCTGGGTCATGGGCCTCACGGCCGACCTGTTCACCGTGGTCGGCCAGGGCATCAGCGGGCGCGACATCGTGCTGCTGCTGGGCGGCCTGTTCCTGCTCTACAAGGCCTCGCACGAAATCTTCGTCGAGGTCGAGGCGCGCGAGCAGCACGGCCCGGCCGCGACCGACAGCGCCGAGCTCAAGGCCGCCGGCAGCAAGCTGTTCTGGGGAATCATCGGCCAGATTGCCATCATCGACATCGTGTTCTCGCTCGACTCGGTCATCACCGCCGTGGGCATGGTCGACCAGATCAGCGTGATGGTGGCCGCCGTGGTCGTGTCGGTCGGCGTGATGCTGGTGGCGGCCCGGCCGATCGGCAATTTCGTGGACGCCCACCCCTCCGTCAAGGTGCTGGCCCTGGCTTTCCTGGTCATGGTTGGCATGGCGCTCACCGCCGAAGCCTTCGACCGCGAAGTGCCCAAGGGCTACATCTACGCCGCCATGGCCTTCTCGCTCGCGGTCGAGGCGCTCAACATCCGCGCCCGCGCCAAGCGGCAGGCCCTGGCCGCGCGCCAGGGCACCTGACCACCACTTCTTTTTCTCTCACTCACCCTTCCATTGCTTTTCTCAAGGACCCCCATGAACCCGCATCTCGACCTCTCTTCCCCCGCCGCCGCCGGCCAGGCCGTTGCCGTTGAACGCAACCGCGTGCTGCGCAACACCTACTGGCTGCTCGCGCTCTCCATGATCCCCACCGTGCTGGGCGCCTGGATCGGCGTGACCACCGGCATCACCGCGCCGCTCACCGGCTTCCTCGGCATCGCCGTCTTCCTGGGCGGCGCCTTCGCCTTCATGTACGCGATCGAGAAGACCAAGAACTCCGCCGCCGGCGTGCCCGTGCTGCTGGCCTTCACCTTCTTCATGGGCCTGATGCTCTCGCGCCTGATCGGCTCGGTGCTCGGCCTGGCCAACGGCGCGGGCCTGATCATGACCGCCTTCACCGGCACCGGCGTGATCTTCCTCGGCATGGCCACGCTGTCCACCGTCATCAAGCGCGACCTGGGCAACATGGGCAAGTTCCTGTTCATCGGCATGATCATGCTGCTCGTGGCCGGCATCGCCAACGTGTTCATCCAGTCCGGCGCGCTCATGATCACGCTCTCCGTGCTGGCCATCGGCATCTTCTCGGCCTTCATCCTGTACGACCTCAAGCGCGTGCGCGACGGCGAGGAGACCAACTACATCACCGCCACCCTGGGCGTGTACCTGAGCCTGTTCAACATCTTCCAGAGCCTGCTGGCCCTGCTGGGCATCGCCGGCGGCCGCGAGGAGTGAGGCGGGCGCTGCTGCTGGCGCAGGCCGCGCTGCTGGCGGCCTGCGCCGACGGTTACCCCAGCGAGGACGGCGCGCTCCATCTCAGCCACGACATGAAGCTGGACAAGGCCCTGGGTGCCATGCACCACCTGGGCCACCGGCGCCAGCTCGACCACCACTGGCACTACGAGCTGCTGCCGGGCTGCGTGCTGCAGGCCCAGGCCAGGCGCTTCCTGCGCGACCGCGAACCGGTGCAGGTGGCGCTGCGGCGCTCCGTTGCCGTGGTGGAGAAGGACGCCAACACCGGCAGCCACGCGGTGCGCGTGGCGCCCACCGGCGACGCGCAGGGCGTTCTGGTGCTCGAGGGCGTGGATGCGCACGACGCCGCGCAGATGAAGTGGCTGGTGGACTTCCTGCCGCGGCACTGCGCGGCAGGTGCCTGAGCGCTGGCGATCAGGCGTTGAGGATCACCTCGAAGCCGCCGTAGATCATGCGCTGGCCGTCGAAGGGCATCTTCATGTCCTTCACGCGCGGGTCTTCCATGAACCTCTTCATGCCCTCGTCGCGCTGGGCGCGCGAGGGCCAGGTGATCCAGGAGAAGACCACGGTTTCGTCCGGCTTGCGCTGCACGGCCATGGGGAACGAGGTCAGCTTGCCGTCGGGCACGTCGTCGCCCCAGGTCTCCACAACGTTCAGCGCGCCGAACTCCTTGAAGACCACGGCCGCCAGGCGGGCGTGTTCGAGGTACTCCTTCTGCTTGTTGCTGGGCACGGCGGCCACGAATCCATCGATGTATTTCATGCTGAATCTCCTGGGGTAGGGGACAAGGGAAGGTGGGCGCCCAAACGCCTCACCTTTCTCTACGACGAAGCAGGGTGGCCGGAATCGACAAAGGGTCAAGAAACGTTTCAGGGCGGCTTCGGCTTTTGCATGCGGCGGCAGAAGCGCGTCGAGGCGGCCTTGTCGGGCCCTTCGATCCGGTCCTCCAGCTCATCCAGCACGTCCATCACGCCGGGGTTGGCCCGGTACTTCCTCTTGAGCCGCGCGAGTTCGGCGTCCGTGCCCGTGCAGGTGCGGCACACGCCGCGGTCGATGTCGGCCTGCCGCGCCTTGTCGTAGCCGGCTTCACCGCGCCAGTGGTCGCATTCCTCGCGCCGCTCCAGGAACTGGCGCAGGTCGGTGGGATGCTCCACCGCCTGGGCGGGCCACCCACCGCCGAGCAGCAGCAGGGTCAGGACGGAGATGAACGTTGCCCGCAGGGCGGGCCGCGTCACTTCTTCTGTTTGGCGACGGCCCGCCCGTAGTCGACGGACATCTTGTCCATGTAGTCCAGCGCGGCCTTGTGCTGCTCGGCATGGAACTGCATCAGCTTCTCGAACTGGTCCGCCGCCACCTCGAACGGCATGCCCACCCCGCGCATGGAGTCCAGCAGCGCCTTCTGGGATTTCAGCACCATCCACCAGGCTTCGTGGGCCTGCTGGGCGGCCGCCTTGGATTGTTCCCAGAGCGTTTTGGCCATGTCGGCCTGAGCCTTGTCGATCATGTGGGTCTCCTGCTTCGTTGAGGGGGAAGGCGGGCGGCGGCGCGGCCGGGCCCTGACGAAGAATATAGGCAATGCCGTCCGCTGGATACCCTGGCTGCCGTGCAGCCGGTCAGGTCGCGGGCGCCGTCCACAGCGCCCAGATGTCTTGCGACAGCTCGAGATAGCGCTCGCGCGGCCCGGCCGTCTCCGCGCCGAACCAGCGCACGAACTCCTCGTGCAGCACGGTGGCCACCTCCTGGGCGGACTGGCAGTCCCGCAGCCTCGGGATGACCGTGCCCGCTTCCGCGTCGTACTCGTCGGTGTTGAAGTGGTAGTTGATCTCGACGGGGTCGCGGCGAAACATGGCACCCGACACCGCGGCGAAAAGTTCGGGGTGCGCCTGGCGCACGCGCTCGCGCTCGACCTGCGTCTGTTGGATGGCCCGCACCAGTTCAGGGGGAATGTCGTCGGCGTTCGCGTTGGCCACCATGGTGTGGTCCTTCCCGTTGGATGGAGGTGAAGGCAGTCTATGCGCGCCGGCCCGCAAGCCGATGCACACATGGGGGAGACGCCGCATCGGGCCGGCCCAGGAACTTGCCGCGCGCCTCTTCGCCTACTTGCTCACCGCGGCCTGCTGTGTGAAGGCCAGCGCCACGAAATCCACGAAGGCCCGCACGCGCGCGGCCAGCTGATGGCGCTGTGGGTAGACGGCGTGGATGGAGGCGTCGGGCGTGAAGTATTGCGGCAGCACCTGCACCAGCCGCCCGTTGCGCAGGTAGCGCTCGATGTCCCATTCGGCGCGCATCAGGATGCCGTGGCCGTCCAGCGCCCAGTTGACGGCAATCTCGCCGTCGTTGGTGGTGAGGTTGCCGCGGGTCTTCACCGCCTCGGTGCTCACCGTCTTGCCGCGCCCGCTGGAGAGGCGCCACACGCCATACGCTTCCTCGCCCTGGCGGATGCCGATGCAGTTGTGTCGGGTGAGGTCGTGCGGCACCTTGGGCACGCCGTGTCGGGCCAGGTAGGCGGGCGAGGCGCAGAGCAGGCGCCGGTTGGGCGCGATCTGGCGCGCGATCATGCGCGAATCGGGCGGCGCGCCGAAGCGGATGCAGACGTCGAAGGCGTCGTCGGTGAGCGGCGGCGGGTTCACCGAGAGCTGCAGCTGCACCTCCACCTGCGGGTGCTTGCGCACGAAGCGCGAGATGAGCGGCGCCACGTGGCTGCGGCCAAAGCCCAGCGTGGCGTTGACGCGCAGCAGGCCGGTGGGCGTGGACCGCGAAACGCCGAGCAGCTCCTCCATGTCGTCGATCTCGCCGAGGATGCGGCGCGCGTGCTGCAGATACACCTCTCCCTCGGGCGTGAGGCTCATGCGCCGCGTGGTGCGGTTGAGCAGGGCCACGCCCACGCGCGACTCCATCAGCGCCAGGTGCTTGCTCACCGCCGGGGTGGTGATGCCGAGCTCGCGCGCGGCCGCGCTCAGGCTGCCGGCGCTGGCGAGCACCGAGAAGAAGCCCAGGTCGGCGGGCTGGATGGCGGAACTCATGGCGGTCTCACTGTTGAATCCAGGTTAACGATGGATTCACTTTAGCGGTGTTTCGGAAAACCGTCGAATCCCTACAGTCCACCCATCGACCCACCCCATCAGAGAGACCGTTATGAAGACCTACGCGATCGCGACCATTCCCGGAGACGGCATCGGCAAGGAAGTCGTGCCCGCCGGCCAGCAGGTGCTGGAGGCGCTGGCCGCCACCAGCCACGCCTTCCGTTTCCAGTTCGAGGACTTCGACTGGGGTGGCGACTACTACCGCCAGCACGGCGAGATGATGCCGGCCGATGGCCTGGACGCGCTGCGCGGCAAGGACGCGATCCTGTTCGGCTCGGCGGGCGATCCGCACATCCCCGACCACATCACCCTCTGGGGCCTGCGCCTGAAGATCTGCCAGGGCTTCGACCAGTACGCCAACGTGCGCCCCACGCGCATCCTGCCGGGCATCGACGCACCGCTCAAGCGCTGCAAGGCCGAGGACCTGAACTGGGTGATCGTGCGCGAAAACTCCGAAGGCGAATACGCCGGCGTGGGTGGCCGCGTGCACCAGGGCCATCCGATCGAGGCCGCCACCGACGTGAGCATGATGACCCGCGCGGGGGTGGAGCGCATCATGCGTTTCGCGTTCAAGCTGGCGCAGTCGCGCCCCCGCAAGCAACTGACCGTGATCACCAAGAGCAACGCCCAGCGCCACGCCATGGTGATGTGGGACGAGATCGCGGTGCAGATCGCGAAGGAGTTCCCGGACGTGACCTGGGACAAGGAACTGGTGGACGCCGCCACGGCCCGCATGGTGAACCGCCCCGCCACGCTGGACACCATCGTCGCCACCAACCTGCACGCCGACATCCTGAGCGACCTGGCCGCCGCGCTCGCGGGCAGCCTGGGCATCGCGCCCACCGGCAACATCGACCCCGAGCACCGCTACCCCTCGATGTTCGAGCCCATCCACGGTTCGGCCTTCGACATCATGGGCAAGGGCCTGGCCAACCCGGTCGGCACCTTCTGGAGCTGCGTGATGCTGCTCGAACACCTGGGCGAGTTCGATGCGGCGCAACGCCTCATGCGGGCCATCGAGCAGGTCACGGCCAACCCCGCGTTGCACACCGGCGACCTGGGCGGCAAGGCCACCACCGCGCAGGTCACGCAGGCCGTGTGCGAGCTGCTCACCGCGAGCCTGCAGCGCAAGGCCGCCTGAATTCCTTGATGGTTCCCGGCGCAATCCCGCGCCCACGACCGGACGGTTCGTCCGGCGGTTCACACGCACACCGTGCAACAGGAGACAGACATGCAGAACGCCCGACCCATCCCGCGCCGCCTCGTCCTTCAGGGGGCGGCCCTGGCCGCCGCCATGACGGTCACCGGCGCCATGGCCCAGGCCTGGCCGAACCGGCCCATCACGCTCATCGTGCCGTTCCCGGCCGGGGGCACCACCGACGTGCTGGCCCGCGCGCTGGGCGAGCGGCTGCAGCAGAGCCTGGGGCAGCCGGTGGTGATCGAGAGCAAGCCGGGCGCGGGCGCCACCATCGGCGCGGACTTCGTGGCCAAGGCCAAGCCCGATGGCTACACGCTGCTGGTGGGCGCGGTGCACCACACCATCGCGACCAGCGTCTACAAGAAATTGCCCTACGACTTCCAGAAAGACCTGGCGCCGCTCACCACGATTGCCATGGTGCCCAACGTGCTGGTGGTCAACGCCGCCACGCCGGCGAAGAACGTGAACGAACTCGTGGCCCTGCTCAAGGCCGAGCCGGCCCGGGCGAACTACGGCTCCAACGGCAACGGCACGGCCCAGCACCTGATCGGCACGCAGTTCCAGAACAACACCGGCGCCAGGCTCACGCACATCGCCTACAAGGGCAGCGGCCCGCTGGCGACCGATCTGCTGGGTGGTCAGATCCTGCTGTCGTTCGACACCATCACGCCGGTGCTGCCCCACATCAAGGCCGGCAAGCTGCGCCCGCTGGCCGTCACCACCGCCACGCGCTCGCCCGCGCTGCCCGACGTGCCGACGCTGGACGAAGCGGGGCTCAAGGGCTTCAACATCGGCACCTGGTTCGGGGTGCTCGCCCCGGTGGCGACGCCCAAGGACATCCAGGCGCGCCTGAGCAGCGAGATGGTGAAGATCATCAAGTCGCCCGAGTTCCGCCAGCGCATGGCCGACATCGGCGCCGACCCGATCGGCGACAGCCCGGAGCAGATGGCGCAGACCATCAAGGCCGAAACCGAGAAGTTCGGCAAGCTCGTCAAGGACGCGAACGTGGTGATCGACTGAGCAAAGCGCCTTCGTCCGCCACGCGGATCGACTCCACCGTGCCCGCGTAACGCGCCAGGCCCCGCAGCAGCACCTCCGCCGCTTCGGGGCCGATGTCTTTCAGCATCTCGCGCTCGGCCTTCTTCACCGCCAGGCCGAAGGCCTTGAGCCATTCTCGGCCCGCCTCGGTGAACTTGACCATGCGAGCGCGCTTGTCGGTCGGGTCCGCCTCGCGCTGCACCAGGCCCAGGCCTTCGCACTGGTCGATCAGTTCGGTCATGGCGGCGTTGGTCATGCGGGCGCGGCGCGCCAGCTCGGTGATGCGCGTGCCTTCCAGGTCGAGGTGGCGCGTCAGGTTCACGTGCGAGAGCCGGGTGTCCGCATGGCCGGCGGCGGCCATGAGTTCGAGCACGCGCGATTCGAAGCGCGTGACGGCGTTGCCCAGCACGCGCCCCGCGTTGCCCAGGCGCCAGGCATCGGGCGCGCGGCGCCGGGGTTGAGGGGTTTCGGCTTTCATGCGTACAATGGATTTGCTTAGGTTGCCTAATTAAATCGACGATGGAGACGGGTGTGGCGGAATTCTCGACGCTGGAGCAGGCGCAGGCCGAAGGGGGCGAGCTGCGGGTGGACGTGCTGATCGCGGGCGCGGGTCCTTGTGGGCTGATGCTGGCCAACGAACTGGGCTTGCGCAATGTACCGTGCCTGGTGGTGGACCCCAAGGCCACCACGGCCTTCAACCCGCAGGCCAACGCCACGCAGGCGCGCACCATGGAGCACTTCCGCCGCATCGGCATCGCGCGGCAGATCCGCGCGCTGGGCCTGCCCGGCGACCACCCGACCGACATCGCCTACTTCACCCGGTTCGCGCGGCACGAGCTGGCGCGCCTGCGCCTGCCCACCGCCGCGCAGGCCACCGAGCAGATCAAGTCCCTGGCCGGTTCGTGGAGCGCGGCCGAGCTGCCGCACCGCGTGTCGCAGAAGTACGTGGAAGCCGTGCTGCGCGAGCATGCCGAGCAGCGCACCGGGCGGCGCATCGGTTTTGGCTGGCGGCTGCAGTCCTTTGACGACACCGGCGACGAGGTGGTGGCGCAGGTGGCGCCTGCCGCAGGCGGCCCGGCGGTCACGGTGCGGGCGCGTTACCTGGTGGGGGCCGACGGCGCGCGCAGCGCTGTGCGCGGCGCGCTGGGCATCGAGATGGGCGGCGCCACCGGCCTGCAGCGCCAGTTCATGGGCGGCAAGATGTTCGCGATCTACCTGCGCGCGCCGGCGTTCTACGAGCGGTATCCGCACGACATCGCCTGGATGTACGTCTCGGTGAACCACGAGCGGCGCGTGTTCATGGCCTCGGTGGACGGGCGCGGCGAGTTCGCCTTCCACGCCGCCGTGCACCCGCACGAGACACCGGAGGACTGGACGCACGCCGACGCGCGCCGCATCTTCGCCGAGGCCAGCGGCATGGACATCGACTTCGAGGTGCTGTCCACCGGCGTGTGGATCGCGGGCCATTCGCTGGTCGCCGAGCGTTACCAGCGCGGGCGCGTGTTCATCGCCGGCGACGCGGCCCACCTGTTCACGCCCACCGGGGGCCTGGGCTACAACACGGCGGTGGGCGATGCGGTGAACCTGGGCTGGAAGCTCGCGGCGGTGGTGAAGGGGCAGGCGCACGCCTCCCTGCTGGACAGCTACGAGCAGGAGCGCCGCCCCATCGGCCTGCGCAACACGGCCTATGCGCGCGAGTTCGCCGATTCGGTGGGCCTGTTCGAGGTGACGCCCGAGCTGGAGGCCGAGGGCGCCAGGGGCGACGCCCTGCGCGCGCAGGCCAGCGAGGTGCTGGGCGCGCACGTGCGGCGCGAGTTCAACATCCCGGGCGTCACATTCGGCGAGCGCGTGGATGCCTCGCCCACCGTGTTCGGCGACCCGGCCCGGGTGCCGCCCGACCAGGCCAACGCCTACCACCCGTCCACCCAGCCGGGCGGGCGCCTGCCGCACCGCTGGCTGGAGGGCGAGCGTTCGCTGTACGACCTGCTGGGCTTCGAGTGGACGGTGCTGGCGCCGGCCCACGCGGGGGCCGAGGCCACGCGCCTGGCCGAGGCGGGCCGCGCGGCGAGGCTGGACGTGGCCGTGCTGCTGCTGAAAGCGGAAGAGGCGGGCGACCTGCTGGACGAAGGCCTGCTGCTGGTGCGGCCCGATCAGGTGATTGCCTGGCGCGGCGCGGACGTGCCCGAGAACGCTGCCGCCCTCTGGGCGCGTGTGGCAGGCACCTGAGCCTTGGCAAGCGGTGCCCGACCGGTGGTGGGGTCCGCGTCGCCTGGGCGACTGGCACCGGGTATTCACTATGGGTTCGGGCGATCTCCAGTCGCATAACCGACTCCCTGCTCAGCCATGCGCGGGCAGGCATCGGTTCCCAACAACGACAGGAGACAAGCTTGAAAACACCTATCAGACTTCGTTTGGCGGTTTTGGCGGGCACGGCATGGCTCGCGGCGTGTGGTGGAGGAGGCGGTGGCAACGAGCCCGCGCCGCCCCCGCCGGTGGTTCCGGAAGAGGCCCGCGCTCAGGACAGCAAGGTCTACACACCGGCCGCGCCGGGCGCCACCACCTTTGCCGTCATGGCCGGCGTGGCGGTCGGCACGGACCGATGGGCCGGCGTGCTCAATGGCGCGTCCTACCAGATCGAGGTGCCGGCGACCTGGAACGGCAAGCTGGTGATGTACGCGCACGGTTATGTGGGTGAAGTGCCGTCGCTCAACGTCACGGCGCCCACGATCCGGCGCTACCTGATCGAGAACGGTTACGCCTGGGCCGCGTCGAGCTACTCGAAGAACTCGTACGACGTGCGCGCGGGCGTGGAGGACACCAACGCGCTCGCGCTCGCCTTCAACCAGATTGCGGCGGCCCGAGGCCGCCCGCTGCCGGCGCCCACGAAGCTGTACATCACGGGCCATTCCATGGGCGGGCACGTCACCGGGGCCGCGATCGAAGAAGAGACCTACGCCACGGCGAAGAACAAGGTGCGCTATAACGGCGCCGCGCCCATGTGCGGCGTGATGGGCGATGCCGAGCTCTTCAACCGCTTCGCGGGCATGCAGGTCGCGGCCCAGGCGATCGCGGGCGTGCCGAGTTACCCCACCAACAAGTGGTCGGAGATCCAGGGCCTGGTCACCACCGCCCTGTTCACCACCTACAACAATGCCAACATCGTGCCGAGCAACCCGCTGGGCGTGAGGTACCTGTCGGTGGTGGAGAACCTCACCGGCGGCGATCGCCCGCTGTTCGATCAGGGGGTGGCGTTCGGCCGCAGCTTCCAGTCGGCCTACGGCGTCTTTGGCAGCGATGGCACGGTCAACGGCATCCTGAACAAGAACGTGCTGGACACCAACGCCTACACCTACATGATCGACGGCGACGTGCCGAACTCCACCGCCCTGAACGCCTCGGTGCAGAAGCTGACGGCCGCGCCCGACGCGAACCGGCTTCGCCGCGACGGCCTGCGCTGGATCCCGGCGATCCACGGCGACTTCAAAGTGCCGGTGGTGTCCATCCACACGCTGGGCGATCTGTTCGTGCCTTTCAGCATGCAGCAGATCTACCGGCAACGCGCGGTGGCCAAGGGCAACGGGAATCTGCTGGTGCAGCGTGCGATCCGGGGCGCGAGCCATTGCGATTTCACCGTGGCTGAGCAGGTGCGGGCGTTTTCGGACATGGTGGCCTGGGCCGAGGGCGGGCCGCCGCCAGCCGGTGACGACGTGAGCACCCCGGCCACCGTGGCCGCCCCCACCTACGGCTGCACGTTCACCGACAACACCATCGGGCCGGACGATGCGGGCTCCGCCGCGTCGTCGTTGCGGCCCGTCATCCTGGGCGTGCTGCCCGGCGTCTGCCCGCCCTGAGGGAGGGTGTCCCCAGCTTCGGTGCGGCAACGCTGGGGCGCCGGAATCGATGAGCGGTTGAATCCGAGCGCCCGGTGAAGGCATACCCGGGAGGGGTACTCGATAGGATGGAACGTGGGGTCGCGCCTGGTGTGACGCCCCCGTTCGATACCTATAAACGGAGCCCCACATGCAGTCCTCCCCGCCCATGCCCGGCCTTTCGCGCCGCCATTTCAATGGCCTCGTGGCCGGTGCCGCCGTGTTGGGCGCGCCCGCGTTGCGCGCGCAGTCGGGCAACCGCATCGTGCTCGGCCAGTCGGCCGCGTTCACGGGCGCGGCGGCGCAGCTGGGCATCCAGTTCCACGCCGGGGCCAAGCTGTTTTTCGACCAGCTCAACGGCCAGGGCGGCGTGAACGGCCAGCGCATCGAGATCGTGCAGCTCGACGACGGCTACGAGCCGGACCGCTGCGCCGAAAACACCCAGAAGCTGCTGGCCAGCGAGGTGTTCGCGCTGTTCGGCTACATCGGCACGCCCACCAGCCTGGCCGCGCTGCCGCTGGCGACCAAGGCGCAGACCCCGTTCATCGCGCCCTTCACGGGGGCCATGGGCCTGCGCCAGCCGTTCAACCGGCTCGCCTTCCACCTGCGCGCCTCGTACAACGACGAGACCGCGCTGATCGTGCGCCAGCTCACCAACCTCGGCCTGAACAAGGTGGCGGTGTTCCACCAGAACGACGCCTACGGCAAGGCCGGCCTCGATGGCACGGTGCTCGCGCTGACGGCGCGCAACCTCAAGCCCGTGGCCACGGCCACGGTGGAGCGCAACTCGGTGGATGTGGCGCAGGCCGTGGCCACCATCAATGCGGCCAAGCCCGACGCGGTGGTGCAGATCAGCGCCTACAAGTCGTGCGCGGCCTACATCCGTGCCGCGCGCGCGGCGGGCTACGGGGGCACCTTCTACAACGTGTCCTTCGTCGGCACGCAGGCCCTGGCCGACGAACTCGGCAAGGACGGCGCGGGCGTGGTGGTCTCGCAGGTGGTGCCCACGCCATACAGCGCGTCGCGCCCGATCACGCGCGAGTTCATCGAGGCCATCGGCAAGGGCGGCAACAAGGTGCAGCCCAACTTCTCCAGCATGGAGGGCTTTCTCGCGGCGAAGCTGTTCAGCGAAGGCCTGCGCCGCGCGGGCTCGCGGGTCACGCGCGACAGCTTCATCAGCGGCATGGAGGCCATCGGCGAACAATCCTTCGGCGGCTTCCAGGTCTCGCTGGGCCCGAACGACCACGTGGCGTCCAGCTTCGCGGAGCTGTCGATGCTCACCGGCGACGGCAAAGTGCGGACCTGAGGCCTTCTCAGCGGATCGCCGCGTAGCGCTGTTCCATTTCCTGGCGCATGGTCTTGCGCAGCGTGGCCGCCGCGTGCCGGCGGTGCTCGTCGGGCGTGCCGGGTTCGAGCGGCGGCACGGCCTGGGGCTTGCCGTGGTCGTCCACCGCGATCATGGTGAAGAAGCAGCTGTTCACGTGCCGCTGCGCCTGGGTGCGGATGTTCTCCGCGATCACCTTGATGCCGACTTCCATCGACGAGGTGCCGGTGTGGTTCACGGCCGCGAGGAAGGTGAGCAGTTCCCCCACCTGGATCGGCTGGCGGAACATCACCTGGTCCACGCTGAGCGTGACCACGTAGGACGCCGCGTAGCGGCTGGCGCAGGCGAAGGCCACCTGGTCGAGCAGCTTGAGCACGGTGCCGCCGTGCACCTTGCCCGAGAAGTTGGCGGTGTCGGGGGTCATCAGCACCGTCATGCTGAGTTGGTGTCGGGGCAGTTCCATGAATCGGTCCGTGGGTCGGTTGGCGCAAGAGCGGGGCGCAGGCGGGTGATTCTGCAGGCATTAAAGAAGCTGTTTCGAATATCCGGATTTTCAAGCTAACCTCGGGCTCCCCCACCACAGGAGACCATCATCAACACCCGTCTTGTCCCGCTGGCGCTCGCCGCCTTGCTGAGCACCGCCGCCTGGGCCGGCCCCCAGGACCCTTCGCCTTTCGACGGCACGCGTTACGCCCCTCAGAAAGCGCTGTACGACTTCAACTTCGCCAAGCCGCTCGAGGGCAAGGCAGCGTTCGGTTACATCAAGAACCACCTGCGCGCGATCAAGGAATACGGCGACCCGGCGAAGTCGCACATCGTGATCGTGGCGCACGGCAACGAGCTGCACGCCTTCTCGCGCCTCAACCGCGCGGCCTACCCCGACATGTACGAGGAGCTCAAGGCGCTGAAGGACGCGGGCGTGACGATCCGCGTGTGCAGCAACGCGGCGCGTTCGCGCGGTTACAAGCCCGACGAGTTCTACGACGTGATCACCGTCGTGCCGGCCGCCGTGATCGACCTGGCCAAGTGGCAGAACGAGGGCTACAGCTACATGTACGCCGAGAGCTTCCCGCGCCTCACGCGCGAGGAGCTCGTGAAGCAGACGATCGAACTGCAGTAAGCCACGGACGGCCGGCTCAGGCCGGGGCAGCGCCCTGCACGGTGGGCGCCGCCTCGGTGAGCGCATCGGCCGCGCGCAGGCCGTCGGCCTCGGTGCGGTAGAGGTGCAGGCGCGGGCCCGTTTCCAGGTGCCCGGCCAGGCGCAGCACGTTCTCCACCGGCAGCTTGATGCCGACCAGGTGCAGTTCGATGCGCTGGTCGTCGAGCTGTTCGCGCAGGCGGCCGAAGGCTTCGGCGCCGGTGGCATCGATCCAGTTGATCGGGTGCGCGATCAGCATCACGTGGCGGGTGTCGGGGTGGGCCGCGATGTGTTCGGACACCGCGCGCTCGAAGCCGTTGGCGGTGGCGAAGTCCAGCGCGGCGTCCATGCGCAGCGCATACAGACGCGGCGCCAGCGGCGGCAGTTTCCAGAGGTGGCGGTCACGCAGGCTGCCGTCGGGGTGCAGGCCCACCTCGATGATGCGCGGGTGCAGCCGCAGGTAGAGGAAGTGCGACAGCGCCATGAGCACGCCCGCCAGCACGCCCCAGTACAGGCGTGGCGCGGCCAGCACCGTCACCGCGAAGGTGATGCCGGCGATCACCGTTTCCACGCGCGAGAGCTTCCACAGCTGGCTGAAGGCGCGCGGCTTGATCAGGCCCATCACCGCCACCAGCACGATGGCGGCCAGCACCGCCAGCGGCACGTGGTGCAACAGCGGGATGAACAGGAGCAGAGTGATCAGCACCACGATCACCGAGAAGATGGTGGCCCAGCCGGTCTTGGCGCCCGCGTACAGGTTGAGCGCCGAGCGCGAGAACGAGGAGCTGGTGGGGAACGCACCGCTCAGGCCCGAGGCCAGCTTGGCCAGGCCTTGGCCGATCAGGTCCTGGTCCTGGTCCCAGCGCTGGCCGCGCTGTCCGTTGTCCACCTTGGCGCTGGACGCGGTTTCCAGAAAGCTCACCAGCGTGATCACCAGCGTGGGCACCACCAGCTGGCCGAGCGTGGCCCAACCCGGCCAGCCGGGCCAGTAGGCGGCGGGCAGGCCCTGCGGCAGCGAGCCGATGACCGCGCCGCCCAGCGCCTGGAAGCCCACGGCGTAGCTGATGGCCGCGCTCGCCACCACCACGGTGAGCACGGTCGGAAAGCCCGGCCGCCAGCGGCGCGCCAGCACCAGCAGCGCGAAGCTGGCCACACCGAAGGCCAGCGAAGGCCAGTGCACGTGGGGCTGGGTGAACAGCGTGTCCCAGCCCGCGAAACCGAGCAGGGCCGGCAGTTGCGAGGCGATGATGAGCACCGCCGCGGCCTGCGTGAAGGCCATGAGCACGGGTGAGTTCACGAGGTTGAGCAGCCAGCCGAAGCGCGCGAAGCCCAGCGCGATCTGCAGCAGGCCGGTGAGCAGGGCGAGCCACACCGCCAGCGCCACCCATTGCGCGCTGCCAGGTTCGGCCAACCCGCTGAGCGAGGCGCCCACCAGCAGGCAGGTGAGCGCGGTGGGCCCGACCGAGAGGCGCGGCGAGGCGCTGAACAGCACCGCGATCAGCGCCGGCAGCAGCGAGGCGTAGATGCCGGTGACCAGCGGCATGCCGGCCAGCGCGGCGTAGGCCACCCCCTGCGGGATCACCATGAGGCCGACCGTGAGGCCGGCCAGGGCCTCGCCGCGCAGGAGGGCGGCGTCGGGGCGCGGCCAGCGGAGGAAGGGGAACAGGCGGTGGGAACGTGACATGCCCCGATCCTACTGAATCGACCGTGGCCTGCCCGCGGGGCCCAGGCGGTTCGTGCGCGCGATCGCTTGATTCGTTCCTGATTCCGCCCAGGCGGACCCACAGCGCCAACCGCGAGGCGAGAGTGGCTCATTCTGTGGGCGTTTCTGTCGCCCCGCACCAAGGATTCGCGCCATGTTGTCAAGCATCTTCCAGCTCTTTCACCATGCCCTCGCACATGCGGAGGCGGATGCCGATCCTGCCGGCGGATGGAAACAGCGCCTGGCGGGCCTGCCCGCGCAACAGGCCGAAGTCCTCGCCGCCAACGACCACCTCCGGGGTTTCCTGGCGGCGGTGATCCGGCACCACGAAGAAGGCCGCATGGCGGAGGGCGCGTGGCCCGAGATCGTCCAGTTCCTGACGGGCAGGCGGGCGGCGCTTCCCCCGTCGGTCGCGCACCTGGGGCCCCAGTGGCCCGGGGCGCGTGACAGCTCGGCGGTCCTGGCCGAACTCTGGCGCTCGGATCGAGGGGGCGCGGATGGGACCCCTGAAGACACCATCGTCCGGTTCCAGGCCGTGTTGGCGCACTTGAAAGAGCAGGCAAGGGGCGAATCGTGGCTGTCCCACGGCTTCAAGGTGGAGTTCCAGGGTCTGTGCCGCGACCCGGCCGTGGGCCCGCTGGACCGCATCGAGGTGGTGGACGTCGCCGAGCTGAAACTCGGCCCCATGGATGGCGAGCAGCTGCGGGGCTGCGTGCAGCGCATCGCCCGGCTCCAGCGCCTGCTGCCCGAGGAGGTGTATCCCTGCATTCACGACGTGCTGATCCGGATTGCCAATGAGGCGAGCTGGCAGCTGGACCTGTTCGGCCCGTCCGAAGAGCGCTTGCTGCCGGCGGCTCAACGCTGCGGCATGTCCTTGGCCGAATAACCCAGGCTCACCGTCGCATCCGCCGGGATGGGCGGCACGCTGGCGTCCCAGGCCACCCACTGTTCGCGCATGCGCGCCAGCCGCTCGGGCTCGCGCGCGGCGAGGTTGGCGCGCTCGCGCTCGTCCTTGCCGATGTTGAACAGGTACTCGTGGCCATCCACCTGCAGGTATTTCCAGTCGCCCTCGCGCAGCGCGCGCTGGCCCCGGTGGTTCATGCGCCAGTAGAGCGGGCGCTCGAAGCGCTGCGCGGGGTCGCGCAGCACCTGGAGCAGGCTCACGCCGTCCAGGGGCCAGTCCGGGTCGGCCTGGCCGCCGCCGGCTTCGAGCAGGGTGGCCGACCAGTCCATGGTCATGCAGTGCTGGGTGCTCACCGTGCCGGCCGGAATGGCGGCGGGCCAGTGTGCGATCCAGGGCACGCGGATGCCGCCTTCGGTCAGGTCCATCTTGCCGCCCACCAGCGGCCAGTTGTCCGAGAAACGCTCGCCGCCGTTGTCGCTGGTGAAGACGATCAGGGTGTTCTCTTCCAGCCCCTCTTCGCGCAGCGCGGCCATGAGGCGACCGATGCCTTCGTCCATGTGGTGGATCATGCGGCGGTAGGTCTGCACGTCGCCGCCGTGCAGGTGGAACAGGTTCTTCGCCACGTCCGAGGCCACGTGCGCGTCGTCGCGCGTCTCCCAGGGCCAGTGCGGCGCGGTGTAGTGCAGGCTGAGCAGGAAGGGCTTGCCGGCCTTGGCGTCGGCCGCGCGCTGGCGCACGTGGTCCACCGCGCGCTGCGACAGCACGTCGGTGAGGTACCCCACCTCGTGGTGCTCCTGCTCGTCGATGTAGAGGTCGTGTTCGCCGCTGGACGAGCAGTGGGTGAAGTAATCCACGCCGCCGGCCATGATGCCGAAGAACTCGTCGTAGCCCGAGCGGCGCGGGCCGAACGAGGGCGGGTAGCCCAGGTGCCATTTGCCGATGAGGGCGGTGTGGTAACCGGCCTTCTTCAGCAGCGACGGCAAGGTGGGCACCTCGGGCGGCAGGCCCAGCGTGGTGCTGCCCTTGCTGCGGCTGTTGATGGGCTCTTCCATCGCGCCGCGCAGCCGGTACTGGTAGCGCATGGTGATGAGCGCGAAGCGCGTGGGCGAGCACACCGGCGAGTTGGCGTAGCCCTGGGTGAATTTCACGCCGCCGGCGGCCAGGCGGTCGATGTGCGGCGAGACGGCGCCGAAGTCGGCCTCGCGCCCGCCGTAGCAGCCGAGGTCGGCGTAGCCGAGGTCGTCGCAGACGATGTAGATGAGGTTGGGGCGTTGCTGCGTTGAGGTCATGGTGTGCTCACTCCACCTTCATGCCGGTGGCTTTGACGATCGGGCCGTAGCGGTTGTACAGCGCGTCCAGGCGCTGGCTGGCCTGCGCGCCGGTCAGGCCTTCGAAGAACAGGTCCAGGTGGGTCATGCGGGCCTGCACGTCGGGCCGCTTGAGCGCGTCCACGATGCCCTTCTGCAGCGTCTGCGCCACCGCGTCGGGGGTGGCGGCGGGCACCATCACGATGTAGAGCACCTCCTGCTCCAGGCTCTTGAGGCCGGCTTCGGCCACCGTGGGCAGCTCGGGCGCCAGGCGCGAGCGCTGGCGGCTGGTGACGGCCAGCGCGGTGATCTTGCCGGTCTGCACGTGCGGCAGCATGCCGGGCGTGGCGAGCACGCCCCCGTCGACCTCGCCCGAGAGCACGGCGGTGACGGCCGGCGTGTTGCCGCGGTAGGGCACGTGGGTGATCTTCGCCCGCGTGGCTTCCTTGATGACCTCCACCGCGAGGTGGCCCGGGCTGCCGCTGCCGGCCGAACTGAAATTCAGCCCCTTGGTCTTGGCCATCTCGACCATGCCGGCCAGGTTCTTGATGCCGGTGGCCGGGTTCACGCCCACCAGCAGGCCGGAAGAGGCCATCACCACCAGGGGCTTGAGGTCGCCGCGTTTGAACGGCATGTTGCCGTAGAGGTGGGGGTTGACGGTGAAGGTGGTGTCGATGCCGAACAGCACGGTGTAACCGTCGGCCGGCGCGCGCGCCACGTCGGCCGCGCCGATGTTGCCGGCCACACCGGCCTTGTTCTCCACCACGAAGGGCTGCTTGAGCGTCTCCTGCAGCACGGCGGCGACCGAGCGCGCGAGCAGGTCCGAGGGGCTGCCGGCGGGGAAGTTGTTGACGAAGCGCACCGGCTTGTTCGGGTAGCCGTCCTGGGCGGCAGCGAAGGGAACGGCGGTGGCCGCGAGCAGGGTGAGGGCGAGGCGGAAGGCGGTGATCTTCATGGAGACAGATAAAAGGAAAAAAGAACTTGGTTTTTCACCGAGCCGTTTGAATCGAAACAATGCCCACCAGGGGCACCAAGGGTTCGGCTCCGCCGGCCCGAGATGCCGTCCCCCCTCGAAGCGCCGAAGGCGCGCCACGGAGGGGGGAAGCCGCGCAGCGGCGCAGGGGGGTGTTCACGGCTGATACCCGGACTTCTGCACCACGGGGGCCCATTGAGCGCGGTAGGCCGCGAGCATGCGGCGCGTCTGCTCCGGCGTGCTGGCCACCGGGCCCAGGCGCGCGTCGTTGAAGCGGCGCACGGTCTCGGGGTCCTGCATGACCTCGCGGATGGCCTGGCCGAACTGCGCCGCGCGGGCCGCGGGCATGCTGGCGGGGGCGAAGAAGGTGTTCCAGCCGTCGGCGCCGAGGTCCAGCCCGGCTTCCTTGAAGGTGGGGATGGCGGGCGCGAAGGGCGAGCGCTTGGCGCTGGAGACGGCGAGGATGCGGATCTTGCCGGCCTCGTGCTGCGGCAGCAGGGAGTCGAAGGTGTCGAAGGCCACCGGCACCTGGCCGCCCATCAGGTCGGCCAGCAGCGGGCCGGAGCCCCGGTAGCCCACCACCTGGGCCTTCACGCCCGCCTTCTCGCCCACCATGAGGCCGAAGAAGTGCGGCAGGCTGCCAGTGGCCGGCACGCCGAAGTTGGCCTGCTCGGGGTTGGCGCGCAGCCAGGCCAGCAGGTGGTTGAGTTCGCGCACCGGCACACCCGCGCCCACCGCCACCGCGAACTCGTAGCTGCTGGCCTGCGACACCGGCTGGAAATCCTTGTCGGGGTCGTAGCCCGCGTCCTTGAACACCAGCGGCGCGACCAGCATCAGCGCCGGGTTGGCCAGCAGCAGCACGTTCTGGTGGGCCGGCGTGGCCTTGAGCTGCTGGGCCGCGATGCGCCCACCGCCGCCGGTGCGGTTCTCCACCACCACGGTCAGGCCCAGCTTGGGCCCGAGCTTGTCGGCCACCAGGCGCGCGACGCGGTCGGACGAACCACCCGGCGCGTAAGGCACCACCACGCGCAGGGAGCCTTCGAGGGCCTGGGCCTGGGCCGGCAGGGCGGTGGACGCGGCAAGCGCGGCGGTGAGGGACAACAGCAGCCGTCGGCGGGGGGTCATGGTGGGTCTCCAGAGGGGGAAATTTCCCGAGCAACCCAGCATCCTATGCAGCGACAATCAATTGCAGAAATCAATCATTGCGGGTGTTTTCCCTGATGAGCAACCGAATCACGGCGCCGCAGCGGCAGGCCGACCTGCTGCTGTACCGGCTCTACCGCATCCACATCACCGCCGGGCGGCTGGTGGTGCACATGTGCGAGAGCGAATTCGGCATCACGCGGCGCGAGTGGCGCATCCTGTCCTTCCTGGCCGAGCGCGAGGGCGCGCTCTCGTCCCAGCTGGCCGAACACGCCATGCTCGACCGCGCACGCACCTCGCGCACCCTGAGCACGCTGGTGACCAAGAAACTCGTGGTGCGCCAGCCTCGCCCGTCGGACCGGCGCGAGGTGCACGTTTTCCTGACCGACGAGGGCCGACGGCTGTATGGTGAGATCTACCCGCGCGTGGCGGCGATCAACCGCGAGCTGGTGGCCGACCTCGATGGCCCTCAGCTCGAACAGCTCGACGCCATGGTGGATGCCCTGCAGGCCCAGGCCGGCCGCATGGTGGCGGCCCGGCCCGAGACCCCGACACCGCAGGACGGTGGAGATTGAGGAGGACCCTTTCATGCAACTCATCGTTTCGGCCGGCGTGATCCTGGCCATCGTTCTGTGGGGCGTCATCGCCCCCGATTCCCTGGACGTGCTGTTCCAGGGTGCGCTGGCGGTCATCACGCGCGACTTCGGCTGGCTCTACCTGTGGGTGGTGCTGGGCCTGGTGGTGTTCGCGCTGGTGCTGGCGTTCAGCCGTTATGGCGATCTCAAGCTCGGTGGCGAGGACGATGAGCCCGAGTTCTCCATCGGCAGCTGGTTCGCCATGCTGTTCGCGGCCGGCATGGGCATTGGCCTGGTGTTCTGGGGCGTGGCCGAGCCGATCTCGCACTACGGCACGCCGCCGCCCGGCATCGCGGCGCGCACGCCGGAAGCCGCCAACGCGGCCATGCGCTACAGCTTCTTCCACTGGGGCCTGCACCCCTGGGCGGTCTACAGCATCGTCGCGCTGTCGATCGCCTTCTTCCAGTTCCGCAAGGGCGGCACCGCGCTGGTGAGCACGGCGGTGCAGGCGCTGCCCTGGGCGCCGCTGCAGCGGCTCGGGCCGGTGGTCAACGTGCTCGCGGTGATCGCCACCGCCTTCGGCGTGGCGGCTTCGCTCGGCATGGGCGCGCTGCAGATCAACAGCGGCCTGCACGCGCTGCTGGGCCTGCCGGTGGGCGAAGCCCAGCAGGTCGGCATCATCGTGGTGACCACCGTGTTGTTTCTGGCCTCGGCCGTCAGCGGCGTCACCAAGGGCATCAAGTGGCTCTCCAACATCAACCTGGTGCTTGCCGCCCTGCTGGCACTGGTGGTGTTCGTGGTCGGCCCCACGGTGGTCATCATCGACGCCTTCACCTCCACGCTGGGCAGCTACGTCAGCGAGCTGGTGCGCATGAGCCTGCGCATGACACCGTTTCGCGACAGCACCTGGGTGGGCGGCTGGACCATCTTCTACTGGGCCTGGTGGGTGAGCTGGTCGCCCTTCGTGGGCCTGTTCATCGCGCGCGTCTCGCGCGGCCGCACGATCCGCGAGTTCGTCCTGGGCACCATGCTCGCGCCCAGCCTGGCGGCCTTCGTCTGGTTCTCGGTGTTCGGCGGCACCGCGCTGCATCTCGAGATCATGCAGGGCGTGCCGGTGGCCGACGCGGTGCGCGCCGACGTCTCCACCGCGCTGTTCGCGATGTTCAAGGCGCTGCCCATGACCGCGCTGATGTCCGGCGTGGCCACCGTGCTCGTGCTGCTGTTCTTCGTCACCTCGGGCGACTCGGCCACGCTGGTGCTGGGCATGATGAGCACCGGTGGGGAGGAGAACCCCGGCGCGCGCGTGAAGATCGCCTGGGGCCTGCTGATCTCGGGCATTGCCATCAGCCTGCTGCTGGCCGGCGGCCTCAAGGCCGTGCAGACCGCCACCATCGTGTTCGCCCTGCCTTTCACCGTGGTGATCGTGCTGATGGCCATCGCCCTGTGGCGCGGCGTGCGCGACGACTGGGACGAAGAGCAGCGGCGCGAGCGCGCGCTGCGCCGGCGCATGCGCGACCTGGTGGAGCCGCCGCGCGCGCCTTGAGACAATCGGGTGCATGACCCTCGAACTTCTGCTGGCGCTCGGGAAGAGCTTTCTCTTCGTGTTCGCCGCCATCCTGCCGATCCTGAACCCGGCGGCCACCGCGCCCATCTTCCTCGGTCTCACCGAAGGCGCCTCGCCGTCCACGCGCGCGCTGCTGGCGCGGCGCATCGCGCGCAACATGTTCGCACTCATGATCGGCTCCATGCTGGTGGGCTCCTACGTGCTCGACTTCTTCGGCATCTCCCTGCCCATCGTGCGCGTGGGCGGCGGGCTCATCGTGGCGGCCTCGGCCTGGCGCCTGCTCAACGCCGGCCACGCCACCCAGGACAGCCGAGCCGAACTGGCCGAGGCGTTCACGCCCGAGCAGGCGCGCCGGCAGGCGTTCTACCCGCTCACCTTTCCCATCAGCTGCGGCCCGGGCTCCATCGCGGCGGCCATCACCGTGGGCGTGGCCCTGCACGACCAGCGCTTCGCGCTCTCGCTGGCCCGCATGGGCGGCGGTGTGCTGGCGCTGTTCGTCATCGGCGTGCTGCTCTACCTGGCGTTCCGTTACGCCGACCGCCTGCTCAAACCCCTGGGCGAAGCCGGCACGGTGATCTTCCTGCGGCTGTCGGCCTTCATCCTGCTCTGCCTGGGTGTGCAGATCGTGTGGGACGGGGTCAGCGAATTGCTGCGGGGCTTGCTGGTGGCGGCGTGAGCGCCGGCGGGGCGGGGAATCTCGTCACCTGACCACTGGGCAGCTTCGCCATGGCGGCGGTGAACAGCGGGTGCGACAACCACCCGGCCAGCCAGGCTTTCAGCGCGGGCAGGGGCAAGCGGTCCTCGAACCAGGCCGGGTCCACCGCCGCGAACTGGCGCACGAAGGGAAAGATGGCGAGGTCCGTGGCGCAGGGGCGGTCGCCGCCCAGCTGGGCGCTCTGTTGCAGGCGGGCGTCCAGGGGTTGAAGCAGCGCGTCCACCGCCTGCGCGCGGTGCCGCGCCGGGTCGGCACCGTCGAAACGTTCGGGGTACTTGGTGCGGTCCAGGTGGTGCTTGAAGGCGCCGTCGCACAAGGACAGCAGCTCCAGATGGGCCGGGCTCTGCGCGCGCGCCCACCAGCCCGCCGGGTCGTGCGCCGAGAACGCCCAGCGCATGATGTCCAGGCTTTGCTCCAGCACCTCGCCGCCGGGCAGCACGAGCACGGGCACCGTGCCCTTGGGCGAGAGGGCCAGCATCTCGGCGGGTTTGTCGCGCAGCACGATCTCGTGCGCGTCGAACTCGATGCCCGCCACCAGCAGCGCCATGCGCGAGCGCATCGCGTACGGGCAGCGGCGGTAGCTGTACAGCAGCGGGGCCACCCCGGCCCCTCAGGCCCGCAGCACGTCGCGGATCGACGGGTCCTTGTCGAACTGCGCTTTCGCGAACGGGCACAGCGCGATCACCTTGGTGTTGTTCGAGCGCACCCAGGCCACCAGCGCGTCGAGCAGCTGGCGGCCCACGCCCTGGCCCTTGAGGCTTTCGTCCACCTCGGTGTGGTCGATGACGATCAGCGTGGGGTTGGTGCGGCTGTAGGTCATCTCGGCGATGCGTTGCGCGCCCTGTTCGACGTAGAAGGCGCCTTTGGAATCCTGTTCCTGGTGCTGGATGGTGTGTTGTGCCATGGGATGGGGGAGGGTGGTTGAGAAAAAGGAAACGGGCTCAGGCCAGCACATCGCGGATCGACGGGTCGCGGCTGAACTGGGCCTTCACGTACGAACAGACGGGCACGACCTTGTTGCCCGTCTCGCGGGCCCAGGCCACCATCGCGTCCTGCAGGTGCTGCGCCACGCCCTGGCCGCGCAGGCTGGGGTCTACATAGGTGTGGTCCACGACCACCAGCGCAGGGTTGGTGCGGCTGTAGGTCATCTCGCCGACGCGCTGGCCACTGCGCAGGACGTGGAAGGCGCCGCGCGAGCCGCTTTCTTCGTGTTCGATGGCATGTTCCATGGCGGTTCTCCGGTGAAGGTTGCAGGCGTCAGGCTACCACCCGTGCCAATCACCTGTCTGTCGGCGGACACTGACAGGCGCACCGCCGTCTCGGAGTGGGTCGAAAAAAAGCCTGCCAACCCGTGAGGGCTGGCAGGCTTGAAGCCTTGGAGTGGGGGCGCGCTCAGAAATCGTGGCGGATGCCCACGGCGTACAGGCGGTAGTCGCGGGTGGTCACGCCCGCGGCGTTCTCGGTTTCGCCGTCCAGGTAGCCGCCGTACACGCGCGTGCGCTTGGACAGGGCGTAGGTCGCGGCCAGGGCGAAGGCCGCGCCCTTGCCGCTGGTGGCGCCGGCGGCGTTCTTGGCCTTGCTGCGCGAGTAGCCGGCGGTCAGCTCCAGGTTGCCCAGCGGCACGCTCACGCCCAGCGCCATCTCGTTGTCCTTGCGGTTGTCGCCGGCCTTGACGTTCTGGTACTGCGCGGAGAGGCGCGCCGGACCGAAGTTGTAGGTGGCGCCGACGGTGGTGTGCTGGCGGTCGTTGACCAACAGCGGCTGGTCTTCGTCCTGGTGGGCGACGCCCAGGTCGAGGTTGCCGGCGCGGTAGCGCGCGCCGATGGCAGTCACCTTGGGTGTGCCGGCCACGTCCTCATCGAGCGCGTAGGTCAGGCCGGCGCTGAAGCCGCCGAAGCTGGGCGAGTCGTAGCGGATCTGGTTGTTCGGGCGGGCGACGTAGGCGGCCAGGCCGGCGCGGTAGGCCTCGACGGCGGAGTTGAACTGCGAGTCGGCCGAGATGTTGTAGGTGTTGCCCAGGTCGAAGATGTCCTTGTAGATGCTGTCGGCCTTGCCCATGCGGACCGAGCCGAAGCCGCCGCTCAGGCCGACCCAGGACTGGCGCGAGAAACCGGCCGCGCCGGTGCCGTCGTCGGCGTTGAATGCCGTCTCGAGCTGGAAGAGGGCCTTGAGTCCGCCGCCCAGGTCTTCGCTGCCGCGCATGCCCCAGCGGCTGTTGGTGAGGTTGCCGCTGTAGAGCTGCGTGGTGCTCACGCCGTTGAGCTTCGTCGCCCCCAGCGAGGCATCGATGCGGCCATAGAGGGTGACGTTCGTTTGCGCCATGGCGCTGCCGGTACAGGCCAGGACGGCCAGAGCCATCAAGCTCTTTTTCATGAGGGATATCTCCTTGTGGTTCGGTCGGAGCCCGTCAGGGCCCCCGCCTTCCACACCGTGCGGAAGGCGGGCGGATTGTAGGCAGAAGAACAAAATTTTCTATCTAAGTAAAAATACCCGGTGTATTTAAAATCATCAGGGTAAACCCCTAAAAAAATGCCCAAAAATGGCGTTGATTCAAGGGATGTGGCGCCTTTACACTGGCGATCGACAAATGATAGATAGCTAAGTATTTTCTTAAATCTGACCAAACCCCTCGATAGGAGATGAGCGATGGAAACGGCTGAAGGCAACCAGTTCTTGACCCAGGTGGGCAAAGGCACACCCATGGGCGAGCTGATGCGGCGGTACTGGCACCCGATTTGCGCGGTGGCCGACATGGACGGCAAGTGGACGAGGCCGGTGCGGCTGCTGGGCGAACGCCTGGTGCTGTTCCGCAACCGCCAGGGCGAACTGGGCCTGATCGCGGAGCGCTGCCCCCACCGGCGCGCGTCGTTCCTGCACGGCATCCCCACGGCCGAGGGCATCCGTTGCCCGTACCACGGCTGGCAGTTCGACGTGGCTGGCAAGTGCATCGAGCAGCCGAACGAGGTCGACAACTGCGCGTTCCGCGACAAGGTGGCCATCGATGCCTATCCGGTGCAGGAGCTGGGTGGCCTCGTGTTCGCCTACCTGGGCCCCCAGCCCGCGCCGCTGCTGCCGCGTTTCGACGGTTTCGTCGCCGGCGGCACGATCCGCATGCTGGGTCGCGCGGAGTTGCCGGTGAACTGGCTTCAGGTGATGGAGAACTCGCTCGATCCGATCCACACCGAGTGGCTGCACGGGCACCACTACGAGTTCCTCAAGGAGCAGGAAGGCATCAAGGTCGCGATCAGCGCCCACCATGTGAAGATCGATTTCCGCGAGTTCGAGTTCGGCATCACGAAGCACCGCCTGCTGGAGGGACATTCGGAGGATGGCGACGACTGGCGCATTGGCCATCCGGTCGTGTTCCCGAACATGCTGGCCGTGGGCAATGGCGACGAGAAGTCGCGCTACTTCTCGTTCCAGATCCGGGTGCCGATGGACGATGAGAACACCTTGCACCTCTGGTACAACGCCTACGTGCCGCCCGAGGGTGTCTCGGTGCCGCAGCGCCTGCTGGACAAGGTGCACACCTACGACGTGCCTTTCAAGGACGACAAAGGCGAGTTCATCGTGGACAACGTGGACGGCCAGGACATGATGGCCTGGATCACCCAGGGCGCGATCGCCGACCGCACCCTGGAGAACCTGGGCGCGTCGGACAAGGGCATCGCCACCTACCGCCGCGTGCTGCGGCGCGAGATCAAGAAGATGCAGCAGGGCCAGGACCCGATCGGCATCGTTCGCGATGCCGCGCGCAACGCCTGCATCGACCTGCCGAACGAGAAGAAGAAGCACCACAACAGCGACGGTTTCGCCAGCTTCATGCTGCGCACCCACGCCAAGTACTCGCCCATCGCACAGGACCTGGTCAACGTGTTCGAGAACCCCAGGCTTCGGGAAGCGACCGAAGCCGCACTGGAAGCGCAGCATGGCTAACCCGGCGCAGACCCGAGGCGGCCTGAGCGCGGAAGACGCCCGGCAGGTGCTCATCGACTCGGGGCTCATCCTCGAGGCCGCGGGCCAGGGCGACCTCACGCGCGGCCACGTGTCGGTGCGCGTGCCCGGCGACCCGACCCACTTCTACATGAAGCCGCACAGCTTCGGCTTCGACGAGATCACCCACGAAAACATCGTCATCTGCAACCTGGATGGCGAGAAGATCGGGGGCGGCGGGCGAAAGCACAGCGAGGTGTACATCCACTCCGAAATCTACAAGGCGCGGCCCGATGTCATGAGCGTGATCCACACGCACCCCACGCACGCCGTGGCCTTTTCGGCCACGGGGCGGACCATGCGGCCGATCAGCCAGCCCAGCGTGGCGTTCCTCGATGGCCTGCCGGTGTACACCGACACCATCGAGCTGATCCGCACGCACGCAATGGGGGCCGGCGTGGCCAAAGCCCTGGGTCCCCACAAGGCCGTGCTGATGAGGAATCATGGTGTGGCGGTGGTGGGCGCCAGCGTCGAGGAGTCGACCATCCTGGCGATCCTGCTGGAGAACGCCTGCGAGATCCAGCTGCTGGCCGACGCGGCCGGTGCCGCCGGGGCCGAGTTCGACCGGGCGTGCATCGAGCGCCTGCACGACACCATCACCAAGACGGAGCAATACACGATCAACTTTGAATACCTGCGACGGCGCGCTATCCGCCAGAAGAGCTGAGAGGCGAGCCATCCAGCCGTTGCGAGCCGCGCCGGGAACACCGCCTGGACCCCATGATGAAGGAGACACAGCAATGAAGAAGATTCTGAAGAAAGTGGTGGCGAGCGCCCTCGTGGTGCTCGGTGCCCAGGGTGCCCTGGCCCAGGGCAGCGTGAGTGAACTGGCCCTGTACCAGGGCCCCGACCGGCAGGAGCGCCTGGTGGAGGCGGCCAAGAAGGAGAACGGGATCACGGTGTACCACTCGTATCCCGCGCTCACCAACGTGATGGCGGCCTTCACCAAGAAGTACGGCATCAAGACCCGCGCCTGGCGCGCAGGCTCGGAGGCCATTCTCCAGCGCGTGATCACGGAGTCGCGCGGCAACCGCTTCGAGGTGGACATCGTCCAGAACAACGCGCCCGAGAACGAGGCGGCCCACCGCGAGAAGCTGCTGCAGGCCGTGCGCTCCCCCTTCACGGCGGAGCTGATCCCTCAGGCCACACCGGCGCACGGCGAGTGGGTCGGCGTCACCCTGGACGTCTGGACCGCGGCCTACAACACCAGCCGCATCACGGAAGCCGAGCTGCCCAAGAGCTACGAGGACCTGCAGGACCCGAAATGGAAAGGGCGCCTGGGCATCGAGGCGAACAACCACGGCTGGTTCGGCACCCTGCTGCTGGAGATGGGCGAGGAGCGCGGGCGCGAGATCTTCAAGAACATCGTGGCCACCAACGGCATCTCCGCCCGCAAGGGGCATTCCCTGTTGACCACCATGGTCGCCTCCGGCGAGGTGCCGCTGGCCCTGACGGTCTACAACTGGAACCCCGAGCAGCTCAAGGCCAAGGGCGCGCCCATCAAGGGTTTCACGCTCAAGCCCGTGATCGCCCAGCCCAGCACCGTGGCCCTGCTGAAGAAGGCGCCGAACCCGGCCTCGGCCATCCTGTTCTACGACTTCATCGTCAGCGAGGAGGGGCAGCGCATCTTGCAGGAGTTCAGCTATGTGACCACGCACAAGAAGCTGCCCCACCCCCTGCGCGACGACGCCCTGCGCTACATCGATCCGGCCAAGGCCATCGACATGCAGAACGCCTGGCTGACCACCTTTGACGAGATGATCGTCAAGAAAGCCAAGTGATCACCGACATGAGCACTTCGCTGAACGCCGCCGGTGCCCGCCCGGCCAGGGTGCCGCCCTGGCGCAGGCTGGGCGGGGCGCTGAACATGCAGTGGCTGGTGATCGGGGCCTGCCTGCTGGCGGTGGCGTACCTGGCCCTGATGCCGCTGGGCTTCCTGATCTGGCAGAGCTTCTTCACGCCCGACACCGCGGGCGAGGCCTCGCGCTTCACGCTGGAGAACTACGCCCGGGCCTACGGCTCGACCGACACCCTGCACCTCATGGGCAACTCGCTGGTGTTCGCCAGCGGCACGGCGGTGTTCGCCTTTGGCGTGGGCGGCATGCTGGCCTGGATGAACGAGCGCACCAACACGCCTTTCAAGAAGCTGTTCTTCGCGCTCTCGATCATCCCGTTGATCATTCCCGGCATCATGTTCACGATCTCCTGGATCCTGCTGGGCAGCCCGAAGATCGGCCTGATCAACCTGCTGCTGCAGAGCTGGTTCGCCACCGACCACGTGTTCGTCAACGTGTACTCGATCTGGGGAATGATCTGGGTCGAGGGCCTGCACTACTCGCCCATGGCCTTCCTGATGATGACGGCGGCGTTCCGCTCGATGGACCCCTCGCTGGAGGAGTCGGCCCTGATGAGCGGCGCCAGCATCGGCCAGATCTTCTGGCGCGTGACGCTCAAGCTGACCTGGCCGGCGATCTTCGCCTCGATGCTGATCCTGTTCGTGCGCGCCATCGAGGCTTTCGAGGTGCCCGCGCTGCTGGGCATTCCGGTGGGCACGCAGGTGCTGACCTCCGCCATCTACCAGGCGGTGCACCAGTATCCGAGCCAGGTGGGCCTGGCGTCCTCGTACGGCACCACGCTGCTGCTCATCACCACGGCGGGCATCTACCTGCAGTCCCGGCTCACCGGCAAGGGCAGCAAGTACGCCACCGTCACGGGCAAGGGGTTCCGCCCGCGCGTGGTCGACCTGGGCGCCTGGCGCTATGTCACGGCCGCGGTGTTCATCCTGTACTTCGCGCTGATCGTGCTGCTGCCCTTCCTGGTGCTGCTGTGGTCGTCGCTGCAGAGCTACTACGCCGTGCCCTCCATGGAAGCGGCGCGCAACATGAGCCTGGACGCCTATCGTTTCCTCTGGGACCACCCGACCATCGCCAACTCGGTGTGGAACAGCCTGCTGCTGGCCTTCGGCAGCGCCACCATTGTGATGCTGATGACCTCGGTGGTGTGCTGGATCGTGATCAAGACCAAACTGCCCGGCCGCTGGCTGCTGGACAACGTGGCCTCCCTGCCGCTGGTCTTCCCGGGCCTGGTGCTGGGCCTGGCGGTGATGGTCTTCTACCTGAATTTCAACATCGGCGTCTACGGCACGCTGTGGATCATGCTGATCGTCTACGTGACGCGGTTCATGCCCTACGGCATGCGCTACAACAGCACGTCGATGCTGCAGATCCACAAGGAGCTGGAGGAATCGGCCCAGATGAGCGGAGCGGGCTGGGGCACGATGTTCTACCGCATCCTCCTGCCCCTACTCAAGCCGGGCCTGCTGGCCGGCTGGATCTACGTCTTCATCGTTTCGATCCGCGAGCTCTCGGCCTCCATCCTGCTGTACAGCCCGGGCAACGAGGTCATCGCCATCGTGATCTGGGAGCTGTGGGAGAACGGGCAGTTCGTGGAGCTGTCCGCGCTGGGCGTGGTGTTCATCCTGGCCCTGCTGATGCTGGTGATCCTGGCCCAGTACGTGGGACGCCGCTTCGGGGTGAAGGAAATCTGATGAACAAGCAACTGGAGACAAGCACATGCTGCGCGTAAGCAACCTCAACACGCAATACAAGGACAGCCACGGGCGCATCGTCAAGGCGGCGCAGGACATCTCCATCGAGGTGCCCCGGGGCAAACTGTTCACCCTGCTCGGGCCCAGCGGCTGCGGCAAGACCACGACCATGCGCTCGGTGGCCGGCCTGGAGAAACCCGTGTCGGGCAAGATCACGGTGAATGGCCAGCCGGTCTACTGCTCGAGCACCGGCGTCTTCATCGCGCCCAACAAGCGCAACTTCGGCATGGTGTTCCAGTCCTACGCGATCTGGCCGCACATGAACGTGTTCCAGAACGCGGCGTTCCCGCTCGAGGTGGGCTCTAAGAAATTCAGCCGCCGCGAGATCGAGGACAAGGTCATGCGCGTGCTGACGGTGGTGGGCCTGGAGAACTTCGCGGACCGCGAGGCGACCATGCTCTCCGGCGGCCAGCAGCAGCGCCTGGCGCTGGCGCGCGCGCTGGCCATGGAGCCCGAGTTGTTGCTGCTCGACGAGCCGCTGTCCAACCTGGACGCCAAGCTGCGCGAGCGCATGCGCTTCGAACTCAAGCGCCTGCAGCGCGAACTCGGCCTGACCACCATCTACGTCACCCACGACCAGAGCGAGGCGCTGGCGCTGTCGCACGAGATCGCGGTGATGAGCGAAGGCCGCATCCGCCAGATCGGCTCGCCGCGCGACATCTACGAGCGCCCGGCCAACCGCTTCGTGGCCGACTTCGTGGGCCTGACCAACTTCATCGAAGGGGACGTGCGGGCCTGGGTGGGCGAGAACCTGTGCGACGTCATGACCGGCATCGGCGTGCTGCGGGTCACCTCCTACGAAAAGCTGCCCGTGGGCGCGCGGGTGCTGCTCTCGGTGCGGCCCGAGGACGTGGAGCTCAGCGAACTGGCGCCGGTGGGCGAGAACGTGCTGGCCGCGACGGTCGACGCCAAGGTGTTCCTGGGCGAGTTCATCGACTTTCAGGTCAAACTCGGCGACCGTTCCCTGATGGCGCGCGCGCACCCTTCGCTCAAGACCATGGTGGGCGAGCCCCTGTATGTCAGGATCAACCCCGAAAAATGCATCTGCATCAGCCCGGACTGACGCTTCCATCCACCCCGACCCCGCCTCAAGCCAACCGATCGCCATGTCTCAAGCAGAAAACAACAGGGAAAAAGAAGCCATTGCCGCCGACTGGCGCGGGGTGCTCAACGACGAGCGCCTGGCCCACCTGGTCAAGACCGCGTTCCGCTGCACCTCCAGCAGCCTATCGCGCCGGCTGAAGCAGCACGATGTGCTCTACGGCCACTGGACCCTGCTGCGCATCCTGTGGCGCGGCGACGGCCTGACGCAGCGCCAGCTCAGCGAGCAGGCCGGCGTGACCGAGCCCTCGACCATCACGGCCCTCAAGGGCATGGAGGCGCAGGGCTATGTCTTCCGCCAGAAGGTGCCGGGCAACAAGAAGAACAACCGCGTCTTCCTCACGCCCAAGGGCGTGGCATTGCGCTCGGCCATCGTCATCTGCGCGGAGGAGGTCAACGCCATCGCCTCGCAGGGCGTGCCGGCCGAGGACCTGGCCACGACGCGGCGCACCCTGCTGGCCATCATCGACAACCTGAGTCGGGACGCCGCCCGGCAGGTGGACGGTGACGACGACCTGGGCCTCGACGGAGAACCGTGATGTCCCTTCCCCTTCGCATCGGCATGCTCGGAATGGGCAATGCCGGGTTGGCCTTCGTCCCTGCGATCGCCCGACACCCCGAATTCGAGCTGGCGGCCTTCGTCGAACCGCACGAAAACGCCCGTCTGGCGGCACAGGCGAAGTACGGTGTGCCGGGCCACGCGACGCTGGCGCAGCTGCTGGCCGAAGGCCCGCGCCTGGACGCGGTCTGCATCGCCTCGCCGACCGAATACCACACGGCCCAGGCGCTGCAGGCCATGGAGGCGGGCCTGCACGTGCTGGTCGAGAAGCCCATGGCCATCGCGCTGGACGACGCGCGGTCCATGGTGCGGGCGGCGCGCGAGCGCGGCGTGGTCCTGCTGGTGGGTCATTCCCACAGCTACGACCTGCCCATCCGCAAGATGCGCGAAGTGATCGCCTCGGGCCGCCTGGGAGGCGTGCGCATGGCCCACAACTGGTGCTTCACCGACTGGATCTACCGCCCGCGCCGCCCTGACGAGCTGGATGCCCGGCAAGGGGGTGGCGTGACGCTGCGCCAGGGTTCGCACCAGTTCGACATCCTGCGGCTGCTGTGCGGCGGCGAGGTTCGCCGCGTGCGCGCCCGCGCCTTCGACCTGGACCGCGGGCGGCGCGCCATCGGCGCGCACTGCGTCTACCTCGATTTCGAGAACGGCGCGGTGGCCACCGCCGTGTACAACGGCTACGGTGGTTTCCAGACCACCGAGATCCTCGGCGGGCTGTCGGAATGGGGCTTCCCCGCCCCCGAGCAGGGCTGGAGCGTGCAGCGCCGCGGCGCCGGCGGCGCGCGCGACGCCGCCGCCGAACTCCAGGCCAAGCAGGCGCGCGCCGGCCAGGTGATTCCGGATCAGGCGCCCTTCCACCCCTTCTTCGGCATCACGTTGGTCAGCTGCGAGGGCGGCGACATCCGGCAGTCGCCACAAGGGCTTCAGGTGTACGACCGCGACGGCGTGGAGGAACTCCGCTTCCCCACCGACCGCAGCCCGCGCGAGCTCGTGCTCGACGAATGGGGCGATGCGATCCGCGGCCGCGCGGCCGCCGTGCACGACGGCCTGTGGGGCATGGCCAACCTGGAAGTGTGTCTGGCGGCCCTCGAGTCCTCCGAGCAGAACGCCGACGTGGCCCTGAACGAACAGAGAGCGGTTCCCGTATGAGCAATGAAGACCTGGCCGTCGCCACGGCCCCGACCCCGTCCACCGTGGACAACGGCTGGATGAGCCTGCAGGTGGTGGGCAAACAGTGCATCGCGAGCGATGTGCACGAGTTCGAACTGGCGCGGGCCGGTGGCGGTGCCTTGCCACCCGCCGAACCCGGCGCCCACATCACGCTGCTCACCCCCAACGGCCTCACGCGGCGCTACTCCGTCTGCAACCGCCCGGGCGAGACGGCGCTCTACCGCATCGCGGTCAAGCGCGAGGCGCAGGGCCTGGGGGGCTCGCGCAGCCTGGTGGACCAGGTGCAGCGGGGGGACCCGGTCTCGGTGTCGCCGCCCGCCAACTACTTCCCGCTGGGCATGGAGGCGCCCTCGTACTGGCTGATCGCCGGCGGCATCGGCATCACGCCCATCCTGTCCATGGCGCGCGCCCTGCGGCAGCGCGGCAGGGCCTTCAAGGTGCTGTACCTCACGCAGATGCCCGAGTCGGCGGCCTACCGCGACGAACTGCTGGCCCCCGATCTGGCGCCGCACGCCACCGTGCACCACAACCACGCCGACCCGGCGCAGCGCTTCGACCTCGCGGCCGCGATGCAGGCCTGCGCGGCCGACGCCCACATCTATTGCTGCGGCCCCCGGCGCCTGATGGACGCGGTGAAGGAACTGGCGCGCGGCCGCCCGAGTGGCACGGTGCATTTCGAGGACTTCGGCACCAGCGAGGTCTCCGATGCGCACACCGACATCCCGTTCAAGGTCCGGCTCTGCAAGACCGGCCAGATGTTCGACGTGCCCTGCGGCAAGACCATCCTGGATGTGCTGCGCGAAGCCAGGGTGCTGGTGCCCAGCTCGTGCGAGAGCGGCACCTGCGGCTCGTGCCGCACCCGGCTCGTGGCCGGTGTGGCCGATCACCGCGACTACGTGCTCGACGAAGACCAGCACGACAGCGAAATCATGATCTGCGTCTCCCGCGCCAAGAGCTCCGTGATCGAAATCGACCTTTGAGAAACCCCACCATGTCCCAACTGCAAATCTCCGTCGCCATGGGCGACTACGACCGCAACCGCGCCCTGTTCGACGGCCGCGTCCAGATCGATGGCTGCGACCCGGTCTACATGCTGCTCAGCCCGGAGGAAATGTTCTTCCGCGCCATGCGCAACCGCGACTTCGACGTCACCGAGCTGTCCTTCTCCAGCTACCTCGTCAAGCACTCGGCCGGTGACAGCCCCTACGTGGCCATCCCGGTCTTTCTCTCGCGCGCGTTCCGGCACACCTCGATCTACGTGCGCAAGGACCGCATCCGGCGCCCCGAGGACTTGAAGGGCTGCCGCATCGGCATCCCCGAGTACCAGCTCACCGCCATCGTCTGGGCCCGCTCGATCCTGCAGGATGATTTCGGCATCCGGCCGGAGGACGTGAAGTGGGTGCGCGGCGGCATCGACACGCCGGGGCGTCCCGAGAAGATCAAGCTGAACCTGCCGCCCGGCGTCGACGTGACGAGCGCGCCGGAAGGCCGCACCATCTCCGACCTGCTCGACCAGGGCGAGATCGATGCCTTCATCGCGCCGCGCCCGCCGAGCGGTCCCGCCCTGAGCAACCCGCAGGTGGGCTGGCTGTTCGACGACCCCACGGCGGCCGCGAAGGACTACTACGCCCGCAAGGGCATCTTCCCCATCATGCACGTGGTCGGTGTGCGCAAGGAGCTGGTGCAGCGGCACCCCTGGTTGCCCGCCGCGCTGTTCAAGGCCTTCAGCGAATCCAAGGCGCGCGCGCTGGAGCTGCTGGCCGACACCTCGGCCACCAAGGTCACGCTGCCGTTCGTGGAGGAGCAGCTCAAGGCCGCGCGCGAACTGCTGGGCAACGATTTCTGGTCCTACGGCGTGGCGCCCAACACCCGGACCCTCGAGGCCTTCCTGCACCACCACCATGCGCAAGGCCTGTCGGCCCGCAAGGTCGAGCTCGCCGAGCTGTTCCACCCGTCGACCTATGAGAGCTACAGCATCTGAGGCCGGCCGCGCCGCCGCCTGCCATGGTCCATCGAATGAGTGAATTCCAGCCCGCCGCCTGGTTGGTGTTCCTGCTGGCGGGGGCGGTCATCGTCCTGGCGGCGGGCATCGTCAAGGGCGCGATGGGCGTGGGCATGGGCATGCTGGCCGTGCCCATGCTGTCCCTCTTCGTGCCGCCGGCCCAGGCCATCGGCCTGATGGTGGTGCCGGTGCTGTGGTCCAACGTGGTCCAGACCATCGAGCGCGGTTCGCCGATCTACAGCGTGAAGCGCTTTCGCTGGTTGATCATGTCGCAGCTGTTGTCCGTCGTGCTCACCGTGCGCCTGACCTCCAGCCTCTCGGCCGACCAGATGAACGTGATGTTCGCCTGCGCGATCCTGGTCTCCGTGCTGCTGATGGCGACCCGGCCCAACGTGCGGATCGCGCCGCGCCACGAGACCGCGGCCAGCGTGCTGGCCGGCATCACGGCCGGTGTGATGGGCGGGGTGTCGTCCCTCACCAGCCCGGTGCTCATCACCTACCTGATGGCGCTGAATCTCAAGCGCGAGGAGTTCATCGGCAGCATCAGCGTCATCTACCTCTTCGGTTCGGTGTTCATGTACTCGGCCATGATCTGGTACGGCCGCTTCGGCGCCTTCGAGCTGCTGGTGTCCTGCGCCACCGTGCTGCCCATGCTGCTCGGGCTCGCGCTGGGCAAGAAGATCCGCTACCGGCTCAGCGAGACGCGCTTTCGCGCGCTGCTGCTGGCCTTTCTGACGGTGCTGGCGACGGTGCTGCTGTTCAAGTGAACCAGGACGCCCTCCCGCCCACGCCCGTGTCCGAACAGGGCCCCCTGGCCTGGAGCGACGAGCTCCTGCTCGGTTACCCACCCATGGACCACCGGCACGAGCAGTTCGTGGCCTGCCTGGGCGACCTGCAGCGCGCGCCCGACGAGATCCTGCTGGTCGCGCTGGAGGCCATGATCGATCACCTGGCCGCGCATTTCGGCGAGGAGGACCGCTGGATGGAAGAGAGCGGGTTTCCGCCCCGCCAGTGCCATGTGGACGAGCACGCGGCCGTGCTCCGCTCGGCCGCCGAGGTGCGCGCTCTGCTGCTGCAGGGCGAGATGGCGCCCTGCCGGCGCCTGGCCGATGCGCTGGAAGACTGGTTCCCCGGCCATGCCACCCACCTCGATTCCGCCCTGGCGCACTGGATGTGCAAGGCCCAGCTGGGCGGCAAGCCGGTGGTCCTGCGGCGACGTTCCTAGCCCCTTTTTCTCTCTCTCTCTCTCTTCTCTGCCGACGATGATGGACCTCGACATTCCCCCCACCCAGATCGACGCCGACGTGCAACGCGCCCTGACCGAGGACGTGGGCGCGGGCGATCTCTCCGCCGGCATCGTGCCCGGCGACCGGCGTGCGCGCGCTGTCGTGATCTGCCGGCAGGCCGCTGTGATCTGCGGCGAACCCTGGGTGCGGGCCACGCTGCGCCAGCTGGCCCCGTCTGCCACGGTGACCTGGCGGGTGCCCGACGGCGGGCGTTGCGAACCCGGGCAGGCGATCTTCGAGGTCGAGGGTGGCGCGCGCGAGCTGCTCACCGCCGAACGCACCTGTCTGAACTTCCTGCAGTTCCTCAGCGGCATCGCGACCCGGACGGCGGTCTTCGTCGATCGGGTGCAGGGCACGGCCGCCCGCGTGCTCGACACCCGCAAGACCATTCCCGGCCTGCGCCAGGCCCAAAAATACGCCGTGCGCTGCGGCGGCGGGCACAACCACCGCATGGGGCTCTTCGATGCGGTGCTGATCAAGGAAAACCACATCCACGCGGCCGGCAGCCTCCCGGCCGCGTTCCGCGCCGCCCAGGCGCTGGCGCCTCAGGCCAGCTTCATCCAGGTCGAGGTGGAAACCCTGGCGCAGCTGGAAGAGGCGCTGGCCATCGGCGTGACCATGGTGCTGCTGGACAACATGCCGCTGGCGTCGGTCCGCCGCGCGGTGGCGATGGCTGGCGGCCGGTGCAGCCTGGAGGTCTCGGGCGGCGTGAACCTGGAGAACATCCGCGCCTATGCCGAGACCGGGGTGGACCGCATCTCGGTGGGCGCGCTGGTCAAGGACGTCACCGCCGCCGACTTTTCCATGCGCTTCGCGGCCTGAGTCCGACCCCCTTGGCGGGGCGCGCGGCTCAGACGTCCTTGAGCACCGGCCCCAGGTCCAGCGTGCTGCGTTGCCCCAGGTCCTTGCGGTGCGCATGCAGCCAGCGGTCCGCCGCTTCGCGCCCCATGGCGTGCAGGTTGGAGAGGAAGGCCCATTGCGTGTTGGTCTTGCTGCCCGCGCCCAGCGCCGCGAGCGAGTCGCCGCCCTCGATCAGGTGCACGCGCAGCCGCTGCACGCGCTGGAACAGCGCGGGGCTGCCGGGTGAGCGCTGCTCGCCGATGACCTGCTTGAGCAGCGCCAGTGTGCGCAGCTCTTTCACCAGGCTGGCGTTGAAGGTCACTTCGTTGATGCGGTCGAGGATGTCGCGCGCGCTGGTGGGCACGCTCTCGCGCTGCGTGGGGTTGATCTGCACCAGCAGCAGGTCGTCGGCGCGGGTCTCGTTGACCAGCGGCAACAGCGTGGGGTTGCCCGCGTAGCCGCCGTCCCAGTAGGCCTCGCCCTCGATCTCCACCGCCTGGAACAGCAGCGGCAGGCAGGCCGAGGCCAGCACCATGTCGGCCGTGAGTTCCTGCTGGCCGAACACGCGCAGCGCGCCGGTGCGCACCTGCGTGGCGGCAATGAAGAGCTGCGTCTTGTGGCAGTGGCGCGCGCGGTCGAAGTCGATGGTTTCGACCAGGATGTCGCGCAGCGGGTTCAGGTTGAGCGGGTTGAGCTGGTAGGGCGAGAGCGTGTGGCCGAAGGCATCGGCCGCCTGCTGCAGCGGCTCGGTCCAGGGCTTGAGCCAGGGCGCGAGCCAGTCGGTCGCCGGGCCCATGAGCACGCCGATCGGGCTGGTCTGCAGCCGGTGGAAAGGCGAGAGCTCGGCCACGCGCGTCCAGAACTGGCGCAGCACGCGCTGCGCGCCTTCGCGCCCGCCGTCCATGAGGCCCGAGGCCAGCGCCACCGCGTTCATGGCCCCCGCGCTGGTGCCGCTGACGGCGGCGATCTCCAGCGTGTCGTCTTCCAGCAGGCGGTCGAGCACGCCCCAGGTGAAGGCGCCGTGCGAGCCGCCGCCCTGCAGAGCGAGGTCGATCGGGTGTTTGCCGGGGCGGCGGCTCGCAC
>NZ_JBYTAE010000040.1:0-50676 GCF_058787875.1 Hydrogenophaga sp. FW305-3-2-15-A-LB1
GCCCAACCGCGCCCTGCCCCCGCCGACACCACCTTCATGCGGGAGGTGAAGAGCTATGTGCTGCGCGCGGGCCGCATGGGCCCGGGCCAGGCTCGAGCCTTCGAACAGCACGGCCCCCGCTTCCTGCTGAACTACGCCCCCGGCGCGTTCGACGCGGCTGCAGCCTTCGGGCGCGCCGCGCCGCTCATCATGGAGATCGGCTTCGGCATGGGCGGCGCCACCGCCCACATCGCCGCCGTGCGCCCGCAGGACAACTTCCTCTGCTGCGAAGTGCACGAGCCCGGCGTGGGCGCCCTGCTCAAGCTCGTGGGTGAGCAAAGCCTGGAGAACATCCGCATCTTCCGCCACGACGCGGTGGAGGTGCTGGACCACATGCTGGGCGAAGCCAGCCTCGATGGCGTGCACATCTTCTTCCCCGATCCCTGGCACAAGAGCCGCCACCACAAGCGCCGCCTGATCCAGGGCCCGTTCGTGAACCGCCTCGCGCGCCACCTCAAGCCAGGCGGCTACCTGCACCTCGCCACCGACTGGGAACCCTACGCCCAGCAGATGCTGGAGGTGCTCCAGGCCGAGCCCCTGCTGAGCAACACCGCCGAAGCGGGTGGCGACGGCTTCGTGCCCAAGCCCGACTACCGGCCGCTCACCAAGTTCGAGAACCGCGGGCTCAAGCTCGGCCACGGCGTCTGGGACCTGGTGTTCCGCCGCGTCTGATCCGCAACGGGCCACCATGGGCCGTCCCCCGAAAAACCCGGCGATTCCCTCGCGGCAAGGTGTGTCCGCCAGCTGCATCGCCCTGCCCTACGACAAGGCCGCGCCCTGGCCGCTGCTGCTCGACTTCCTGGCCGAACGCCTGAGCGCCGTCAGCCGCGAGGCCTGGGCCCAACGGCTCGCGCGCGGCGAGGTGCTCGACGACGCGGGCCAGGCCCTGCCACCCGATGCGGCTTTCACGCCGGGGGTGCGGGTCTACTACTACCGCGAACTCGACCACGAACCCGTGGTGCCGTTCGAGGAAACCGTGCTGCACCTGGACGAGCACCTGCTGGTGGCGGACAAACCGCATTTCCTGCCGGTGACACCCGGTGGGCGCTACGTGCAGCAAAGCCTGCTGGTGCGGCTGAAGAACCGGCTGGGCATCGACACGCTGAGCCCCATCCACCGCATCGACCGCGAGACAGCGGGCCTGGTGGTGTTCAGCCTGCGCCCGCAGGACCGCGACGCCTACCAGTCGCTGTTCCGCGACCGCGCGGTGCACAAGGTGTACGAAGCGCTCGCCCCCTCCGGCGATGCGTCCCAGGCCTGGCCCGTGGTGCGGCGCAGCCGCATCGAGGAAGCGCACGACGCCTTCTTCCGCATGAACGAGGCCGAAGGCGAGCCCAACAGCGAGACGCGCATCGAGCGGCTGGAGGTGCGCGGCCCGTGGGCGCGCTACCGCCTGGAGCCCGTCACCGGCAAGCGGCACCAGCTGCGCGTGCACATGAACGCCCTGGGTCTACCGATCGTGGGCGATCAGTTCTACCCGAGCGTGCAGCGCGGGCCACACGAAGCCGAGGATTTCTCGAACCCGCTGCGCCTGCTGGCCCGGGCCATCGCCTTCACCGACCCCGTGACAGGCGAGGCACGGGCCTTTTCCAGCCAGCAATCGCTGAGCTGGCCCGAGCCGCAGGAAACGGTCAGGCCTTGATCTCGCGCGCCGTGATCTGGTACTTGAAGTCGTCCGGCGCGTAGGAATCCAGACGCTGGCCGCCGGTCTCGCCCACGGGGTACATGAAGAAGCCCAGCTGCGGGCCCTGTGCCTGCGGCAGCTTCACGTCGTGCGCCATGTTCCAGGCCATCCAGTTGCCCTCCCAGCCGCCGAACAGCGCGCGGTTCACCGGCGTGACCACCGGGTGCTGCGTGGTCTTGATCCACTCGGGCGTCTCCAGGCGCATGACCTTGGCCACATCGGCCGGGTCCATCGCCACCCAGCCGTGGCCGGCCAGGTGCACCTCGGCGCGGCAGTGCTGCGCGCCCTTGAGGCTGGCGGAATTGCCGCTGAGCTCCTTGTAGCCGAAGGCCGAGGGCGCCAGGCGGATGCCGTACACGTCGCGCGCCGGCAGGCCGGCCGAGCGGCACAGGCCGACGAAGATGGCGTTGAGGTCGGCGCACTTGCCGCCCAGGTTGCCGGTCTCCAGCATGGTCTTGATGTCGCCTTCGCCGCAGCCGCGCACCTTGGGCTCGCGGTAGGTGTTGGCCACCACCCAGTCGTAGATCTGGCGCGCCTTCTGCGCGTCGGTGCGCGCACCGCGCGTGGCCTTGAGCGCGGTCTCGCGCACGATGCCGTCGGTGGGCAGCAGGGCCGTGGGCTGGGTCCAGAAGCGCAGGCTGGCGGCGTCTTCGGTGCTGGCCGTTTTTTGCGAAAGATCGGCCGCGCGGTTGCGCGTCTGCACGCGGCTGGTGAGTTCCACGTAAGGCGTGCCACCACCTTCGGCGAACGTCACGTGCAGCATGCGGGCACCGTAGTGCCGCTCTTCGGTCAGCTGCGCGGTGCCGTTGGTGCGGAAGTCGCTGGTGAAGGACTTCTGCCAGTCGCTCTCGACCGAGGGCAGCGGCAACCAGACCTGGGAAGCGCCCCGGGGCAGCTCGATGTCCACCCGGGTGGTCACATCGAAGGTGCGCCAGGCGCCGGGCTGGGGGTTGAACTCGCGCGGTGGTGCCGGGTTGGCCTGGGCCAGGGCCCCTGTGGCATGGAACAGCGGTGATGCGGCGGCCACGGAGGTGGCGGCGCGCTGCAGGAAGCGGCGGCGATCGGGGGTCATGAAGGGCACTCCGGAAGGGGGGACAGGAATTATGGGACGGGGTCAGAGCACGAGCAAACGATCCACCCAGCCCAGCGCCTCGCGGCCGCTCCAGTCGACCTCGCCCCGCACGCGCTGGCGCGCGCGGCCCTGGCGATCGATCAGCACCGTGGTGGGAAACACCCGCACGCCCCAGGCGCGCGCGTGTTCACCCAGCGGGTCCAGCCACACCGGCAGGCTCAGCTGGGTCTGCTCCACGAAACGCAGGGCGCGTTGCGGCGGCTCCTTGAAGTTGAGCGCGATCACCGCCAGGCGGTCCTCGCCAATCAGCGGGGGCAGGTCCTGCAGCATGGGCATTTCGGTGCGGCAGGGCTCGCACCAGCTGGCCCAGAAGTTGAGCAGCACGGCGCGGCCTTTGAAATCGGCGAGCTTCACGGCCCGGCCTTGCAGGTCCAGGGTCGTCAGCGCCGGCGTGGGCGTGCCGCGCGGCCAGTCGCTCAGTTCGAAAGCCGGCTGTGCGCCGACCGCCACCGGCCCCAGGGCCACGGCCAGCCCGCTGGCCAGGATCTGCCGGCGGCTCAGCGTGCTCACACGCGTTCGGCCACCCAGCCCTGCACCGACTGCAGTGCCTTGGGCAGACCGCTCGCGTCGGTGCCGCCGGCCATGGCCATGTCGGGCTTGCCGCCGCCTTTGCCGCCCACCTGCTGGGCCACGAAGTTCACCAGCTCGCCGGCCTTGACCTTGCCCATGCTGTCGGCGGTCACACCGGCGGCCAGTTGCACCTTGGCGCCGTCCACGGCGGCCAGCACGATGGCGGCGGTCTTGAGCTTGTCCTTGAGCTTGTCCAGCGTGTCGCGCAGGGTCTTGGCGTCGGCGCCGTTGAGCACGGCAGCCAGCACCTTGATGCCCTTGACGTCCACCGCCTGCGCCACCAGCTCGTCGCCCTGGCTCGAAGCCAGCTTGCCCTTGAGCGCGGCCACTTCCTTCTCCAGTGCCTTGACCTGCTCCAGCGTCTGGCCGATGCGCGCGTTCAGCTCGACCGTGGGCGCCTTGAGCACGCCCGCCGCCTGCGCCACCGTGTCTTCCAGCGACTGCAGGTAGGCCAGCGCGTTCGTGCCGGTGATGGCTTCGATGCGGCGCACGCCCGCGGCCACGCCGCTTTCGCCCACCACCTTGAAGAGGCCGATGTCGCCGGTGCGCTGCACGTGCGTGCCGCCGCAGAGCTCGCGGCTGCTGCCGATGTCGAGCACGCGCACGGTCTCGCCGTACTTCTCGCCGAACAGCATCATGGCGCCGGTCTTCTGCGCCGACTCGATGTCCATCAGGCGCGCCTGCGTGGCGTGGTTGTCGAGGATCTCGGCGTTCACCTTGGCCTCGATCTGGCGGATCTGCGCGTCCGTGACGGGCGCGTTGTGCGCGAAGTCGAAGCGCGTGCGCTCGGCGTTCACCAGCGAGCCCTTCTGCTGCACGTGCTCACCCAGCACCTCGCGCAAGGCCTTGTGCATCAGGTGGGTGGCGCTGTGGTTGCGCACGGTGGCGGCGCGCAGCGCGGTGTTCACCTGGGCGTTCACATGGTCGCCCACGTTGAGCGTGCCCTGCTCCACGCTGCCGTGGTGGCCGAACACGTCGGCCTTGATCTTCTGCGTATCGCCCACGGCGAAACGCGCCGAGCCACTGGTGATGACGCCCTCGTCGCCGACCTGGCCACCGCTCTCGGCGTAGAACGGCGTGTTGTCCAGCACCACCACACCGGTCTGGCCGGCGTTCAGCGCGGCGACCGGCGTGCCTTCGAAGTAGAGCGCGACGATCTTGCCGGGCGCTTCCAGCTGTTCGTAGCCCACGAACTGGTTGCCCGCGCCGGTGTAGTCCAGCGCCTTGTCCATCTTGAACTTGCCGGCCGCGCGACCTGCGGCCTTCTGCTTTTCCATCGCGGCGTGGAAACCCGCCTCGTCCACCGACAGGCCGCGCTCGCGGCAGACGTCGGCCGACAGGTCGAGCGGGAAGCCGTAGGTGTCGTGCAGCTTGAAGGCCACGTCGCCCGGCAGCACCTTCTCGCCGCCGGCCAGCGCCGCGTCGAGGATTTCCATGCCGTTGGCCAGCGTTTCGTAGAAGCGCTCTTCCTCGGCCTTGAGCACCTCGGTGATGCGCTGCTCCTGGCGCGCCAGGTTCGGGTAGGCCGCGCCCATCAGCTTCACCAGGTCGGGCACCAGCTTGTGGAAGAACGGCGTCTTCTGGCCCAGCTTGTAGCCGTGGCGGATGGCGCGGCGCACGATGCGGCGCTGCACATAGCCCCGGCCTTCGTTGCTGGGGATCACGCCGTCGCTCACCAGGAAGGCGGTGGCGCGGATGTGGTCGGCGATCACCTTGAGCGAGGGGTTGTCCCGGTCGCTGATGTGCGTCTCGCGCGCGGCGGCCTTGATGAGCGCGTCGAAGATGTCGATCTCGTAGTTGCTGTGCACGTGCTGCAGGATCGCGGCCAGGCGCTCCAGGCCCATGCCGGTGTCCACGCAGGGGGCGGGCAGCGGCGTGACGGCGCCGGTCTCGTCCATGTTGAACTGCATGAACACGTTGTTCCAGATCTCGATGAAGCGGTCGCCGTCTTCATCGGGACTGCCCGGAGGGCCACCGGCGATGTGGTCACCGTGGTCGTAGAAGATCTCGCTGCACGGACCGCAAGGTCCGGTGTCGGCCATCATCCAGAAGTTGTCGGACTTGTAGCGGCCGCCCTTGTTGTCGCCGATGCGGATCACGCGCTCGGGCGGCAGGCCGATCTCTTTCGTCCAGATGTCGTAGGCCTCGTCGTCCTCTTCATACACCGTGGCCAGCAGGCGCTCCTTGGGCAACTGGTAGACCTCGGTCAGCAGCTCCCAGGCCCATTTCAGGCTCTCGCGCTTGAAGTAGTCGCCGAACGACCAGTTGCCCAGCATCTCGAAGAAGGTGTGGTGGCGCGCGGTGTAGCCCACGTTCTCCAGGTCGTTGTGCTTGCCGCCGGCGCGCAGGCAGGCCTGCACCGAGGCCGCGCGCACATAGGGGCGCTTGTCGGTGCCGAGGAACACGTCCTTGAACTGCACCATGCCGGAGTTGGTGAACATGAGCGTCGGGTCGTTGCCGGGCACCAGGGGGCTGGACGCGACCACGGTGTGGCCCTTGGAAGCGAAAAAGTCCAGGAAGCTCTTGCGGATGTCGGCAACGGAGGCGGGGCGGGTCATGTTGGCCTTGTGGGTGGTCGTCGTTGAATGCGGGGCAGCGCTCGCGCGCGCGGAACCCGCTATTTTCCAACATGCGGGCCGACCCCGGCGCGCGGGCGGCGAAATCGGGTGGATCGGCCCGCCGCGTCGCGGGCGGCACCGCCCCGGAAAAGACCGGGGGCTATGCTGGAACGCCTTTCGGCGGCACAATCGGCGGCGATTCATTTAACAAGTTAAATAAATCCCGATCACCCCTTCCCGCGCACCGCATCGACGGAGACAACACCCATGGACATGAAGACCTCCCCCCTGGCCCTGCTCAAGGACCCGAGCCTGCTCAAGACCGACGCCCTGATCAACGGCCAGTGGGTTGCCGGCAACCGCCGTTTCGACGTGCACGACCCGGCCACCGGCCACAAGCTGGCCGACGTGGCCAACCTGGGCCCCGCAGATGCCGAAGCCGCGATCGCCGCCGCCAACGCCGCCTGGCCGGCCTGGAAGGCCAAGACCGCCAAGGAACGCAGCCACATCCTGCGCAAGTGGTACGACCTGCTGATGGCGAACCAGGACGACCTGGGCACCCTCATGACCGCCGAACAGGGCAAGCCCCTGGCCGAGGCCAAAGGCGAGGTGGCCTATGGCGCGAGCTTCGTGGAATGGTTCGCCGAGGAAGCCAAGCGCATCAACGGCGAAACCCTGCCCACCTTCGACAACAACCGCCGCCTGATGGTGCTTAAGCAGCCCATCGGCGTGTGCGCGGCCATCACGCCCTGGAACTTCCCGCTCGCCATGATCACGCGCAAGGTGGCGCCCGCGCTGGCCGCCGGCTGCCCCGTGATCATCAAGCCGGCCGAGCTCACGCCGCTGACCGCGCTGGCCGCGGCCGAACTGGCCATCCGCGCCGGCATCCCGGCCGGGGTGTTCAACATCCTCACCGCCGACGCCGAACAGTCCATCGCCGTGGGCAAGGTGCTGTGCGCGAGCGACGTGGTGCGCCACATCAGCTTCACCGGCTCCACCGAGGTCGGCCGCATCCTCATGGCGCAGTGCGCGCCCACGGTCAAGAAGATGTCGCTCGAACTGGGTGGCAACGCGCCCTTCATCGTGTTCGACGACGCCGACATCGACAGCGCGGTGGAAGGCGCCTTCGCCAGCAAGTACCGCAACGCCGGCCAGACCTGCGTCTGCACCAACCGCTTCTACGTGCAGGCCGGCGTCTACGACGCCTTCGTGCAGAAATTCGCCGCCAAGGTGAAGACCGCCAAGGTCGGCAACGGCTTTGGGGAGGGCGTGAGCCAGGGCCCGCTGATCGAGGAAGCAGCCCTCGTGAAGGTGCAGCGCCATGTGGACGATGCCGTGGCCAAGGGTGGGCGCGTGGTGGCCGGTGGCCAGCGCCTCGCCAGCCTGGGCAGCGGCCAGTTCTTCGAACCCACCGTGGTGGCCGACGCGACGGCCGACATGCTGTGCGCGAAGGAGGAAACCTTCGGCCCCTTCGCGCCGGTGTTCAGGTTCCACACCGAGCAGGAAGCCATCGACGCGGCCAACGCCACCGAGTTCGGCCTGGCGAGCTACTTCTACAGCCGCGACGTCGGCCGCATCTTCCGCGTGAGCGAGGCGCTGGAGTACGGCATGGTCGGCATCAACGTCGGCATCCTGGCCACCGAACACGTGCCCTTCGGCGGCGTGAAGCAGTCCGGCCTGGGCCGAGAGGGCTCGCACCACGGCATGGACGACTACGTGGAAATCAAGTACCTCTGCGTCGGCGATATCCTCAAGTGATTCCCACCTGAGAGACCCCCACCCCATGCAGTTCGACTGGAGCCACCCCTACCCCACCATCCGCAGCCCGCTCATGGCGCGCAACGTGGTCGCCACCTCGCAGCCCCTGGCCGCGCAGGCCGGTCTGCGCATGCTGCTCAAGGGCGGCAACGCGGTGGACGCCGCGATCGCGGCCGCCGCCGCCCTCACCGTGGTGGAGCCCATCTCCAACGGCCTGGGCAGCGACAACTTCGCGATCGTCTGGGACGGTCAGCAACTGCACGGCATGAACTCCTCGGGCGTGGCGCCCGCGGGCTGGAGCAAGGCCTATTTCGAGAACAAGCACAACGGCCAGATCCCGCTGCGCGGCTTCGATGCCGTGACCGTGCCCGGCGCGGTGGCCGGCTGGGCCGCCTTGTCCGAGCGCTTCGGCGCCCTGCCCTTCGCCGACCTGATGGCGCCGGCCATCGAGCTGGCCGAAAGCGGCTTCGCGGTGGCGCCCGTCATCGCGCACAAATGGGCCCTGGCCGTGCCTCTGCTGCAGGACAAGCCCGGTTTCGCGCAGGCCTTCATGCCCCGTGGCCGTGCGCCGCTGCCCGGTGAGCGCTTCGGCTTCGCCGAGGCTGGCCGCGCGCTGCGCCGCATCGCCGAGACGCGCGGCGAAGCCTTCTACCGGGGCGAGATCGCCGCCGCCATCGATGCCTTCGCGCGCGAACACGGCGCGCAACTGCGCGCCAGCGACCTCGCCGCGCACGAGGTGCAGTGGGTCAAGCCCATCGAGATGGCGTTCGCCGGCCACACGGTGCACGAACTGCCGCCCAACGGCCAGGGCATCGCCGCGCTCATGGCGCTGGGCATGCTCGAACAGCTCGACATCGGCCGCTACGGGCCGGACAGCATCGAAGGCCAGCACCTGCAGATCGAGGCCGTCAAGCTCGCCTTCGCCGATACCTACCGCTGGGTCGCCGACGAGCGCTTCATGACCGAGGTGCGCGCCGCCGACCTGCTGGACCCGGGCTACCTGCGCGACCGCGCCAGGCTCATCGACCCGAAACGCGCCATTCACCCCGGCGCGGGCCACCCGCCGCGCGGTGGCACGGTCTACCTCACCGCCGCCGATGCGCAAGGCCGCATGGTCAGCCTGATCCAGTCCAACTACCTGGGTTTCGGCAGCGGCGTGGTCGTGCCCGGCTGGGGCATCAGCCTGCAGAACCGGGGCCACGGCTTCACGATGCAGGATGGCCACCCCAACCAGGTCGCACCGGGCAAGCGGCCCTTCCACACCATCATCCCGGGCTTCCTCACGCGGCAGGGCCAGGGTGTGATGAGCTTTGGCGTGATGGGCGCCAACATGCAGCCGCAAGGCCATGTGCAGACGCTGGTGCGCATGCTGGTGCACGGCCAGCAGCCCCAGGCCGCGTGCGACGCACCGCGCTGGAAATGGGGCAAAGGCCTGGACGTGGATTTCGAATCCACCATGGCGCCCGCGCTGCGCGACGGCCTCAAGGCGCTGGGCCACCGCTTCGAGCCGACCGCCGACACCTACCTCGACTTCGGCAGCGGCCAGTTCATCGCGCGCCTGAGCGACGACATGGCCGACGGCTACGTGGCCGCGAGCGATGCGCGGCGCGACGGGCAGGCGGTGGGGTTCTGAGCGTCGTCCTGCGGGGGCGCCACGCGTCAGTCGGCCTTGATGCCGTTGCGCTTGACCACGTCGGTCCACATCGCGAGCTCGCTGCGGCACAGCGCCGCCAGTTGCTCGGGTGCCCCCCCCACCGGCTCCGTGCCGGCCGTGAGGAGCTGCGTCTTCACCTCCGGCATGGCGAGCACCGCGGCGACTTCCCTGTTCAGCTTCGCCAGGATGGGCTTGGGTGTGCCCGCAGGCAGAAAGAGGCCGTACCAGAGTTCGCTGTGAACGCTGGAGAGGCCGGCCTCGGCAAACGTCGGCACATCGGGAATCTCGGCGAAGCGCGATTTGCCGGTTTGCGCCATCGCCTTGAGGTGGCCGCTCTTGATCAGGCGAACGGCGTTCTCCATCGGGGCGAGCACCACCGTGACGCTGTTCTGAACCACGTCCATGATGGCGCCGGGCACGCCCTTGCTCGGGACGTGCCGCATGCTGGTGCCCAGCACCTGTTGCAGCTGGGCGGTGTAGAGGTGCAGGGTCGAGGCCTGCCCCGCCGAAGCGTAGGTGGCGTTGTCGCCCTGCGCCTTCAGATAGCTCACCAACTCCTTCAGGTTGTTCGCCGGTGTCGCGGCGTTCACCACCAGCACCAGGTTCGAGCGGGCGATCTGGATGACCGGATCGAAGTTCTTGATCGGGTCGTAAGGCATCTTGCGCAGCACCGAGTTGATGATGTGCGTGGGTGGCGCCAGCATCATGGTGTAGCCGTCCGGCGCGGCGGCGGCGACCGCCGCGGTGCCGATCTGTCCGCTCGCACCGGGGCGGTTCTCGACGATGACCGGCTGCCCCAGGCGTTGCGACAGCCGCTCCGACACCATGCGGGCCAGGGTGTCCGTCACGGACCCCGGGCTGTAGGGCACGACCATCTTGAGGGTCTTGGCGGGATAGTTGCCCGCTGTCTCGGCCTGGGCCATCGCCCATGGGGTGGTGGCGGCGGCCAGCAGGCCGATGACCGCAGTGCGTCGGTCGAGTCGAGGGATGTTCATGGGGTTTGTCTCCTGGTTGTACCGTCCATCTGCCTGGGCTTGCGCGGGCGCCTAGCGCCATCCGTAAATCGACAAGGTGCTCTCTCCTCGTTGGAGCCGCTGGACGAACTCGGCTTCTTCGGCATCGCGTTGCGCCCCCGCGTCCAGGACCGCCCCGGCCATGTGGTGTGGGATGGCGACGACCCCGTCGCCATCACCGACGATCAGGTCGCCGGCGTTCACGACCACGTCGCCGATCAGAACCGGGTGATTGATCCAGCCGACGGCGCCGAAATCCTTGCCCGTCCCCCGAATGCAGAGACCGTGGCTGAACGTGGGCACGCCGATCTCCCGCAGCAGATCGCCATCGCGCACACAGCCGTCGATCACCAGGCCGGCCAGGCCTCGGGCCTTGGCCATCGTCGCCATGATCTCGCCCCAATAGCCATGCTCGTGGGCACCGCCCGTGAACACCACCATCACATCGCCGGGCTGGACCCGCTCGAGCGCGCGATGCAGCCAGAGGTTGTCCCCCGGCGGGGAATGCACGGTGAGGGCCGATCCCGCGCAGCGAAACCCGGGCGCGAGCGCCTGGATCTGGGAAGGCAGGGCACCGATCTTTCGCGCGGCCTCGTGCAGCGTGGCCGACGATGCGGCCTGCGCTCGCGCGAGGACGGGCGCCGGCAGCCGGACCGCGTCCCGCGTCGTGGTGGAAGGGTCGTGCCGCTGCATCACGATGCCCTCGTCTGCAACTGGTGGTACCCATGGGCCTTGCGCGCCTCGTCCAGGCGCATGCCACCCCGCACCGCCGCGCGCACGCGCGCCTCGGCCGAGTCGATGGCTTCGGCGGTGTCCAGGACCCGTGCCTCGTGCTCCTTCGGAATGATCACGACGCCATCCGCGTCGCCTTTCACGATGTCACCCGGGCTCACACGGGCATCGCCGACATTGACGGGAACGCCCGTGGCCTCGACCTGCACACGGTCCTTGCCGGTGCGCATCCAGTGATCCTTGGAGAAGACCGGGTAGTTCAGTTCCAGACAGAGCGCGACATCGCGGCAGATGCCGTCGATCACGGTCCCGGCGATGCCCCGCCGATGCGCAATCTCGGTCAGGATGTCGCCCCACACGGTGGCGTTGTCGCGGCCGCCGTTGTCCAGAACGATCACGCTGCCGGGAGGCACATCGTCGATGTAGTCTCCGACGGTGCCAGGTGGGCTGCCCGCCGGGCCGTACAGCAGGGTCCACGCCCGGCCGGCCATGCGAAAGGAAGGGTCTCGCGGCTTGACGCGATGGCACTGGCCAACGATGCCCAGCTTGTCGAGGGCGTCACTGAGGGCGGCCGTGTCCAGCCGGGCCGCGCGTTGCACATGGGGATCGTCGTTCATCGCTTGTTCTCCAGCATCTGTTCGTAGTGGCCATTCATCACCTGGCTGATCGGGGTTCCCCCCTGGAGGGCCTTGGCCATGCCGCCCTCGCGCCGCGCGATGGCTTCGGCGGTGTCGAGCACCTCCTCGATGCTTGCCGCCGCAATGACGACCACACCACTGCGATCGGCCACCACGTAGTCACCCGGCTGGACCGAGACATTCCCCAGCGCCACCGGCAGCTGAGTGCCCAGCTCGACGACGCGCGACCGGGCCGTCAGGCAGGTCAGGCTGCGGCTGAAGATGGGGAAACCGTAGGCGATGGCCTCGTCCACGTCCCGAAGTGGGCCATCGGCAATGACGCCCTCGACGCCGCGCACCTTGGCGCCCAGCGTGAGCAGCCCGCCCCAGCAGCCGGCCTCGACGCCGGAACGCTGCTCGACCACGATCACCTGGTCCGGCCCCGAGAGTTCGATGGCGGTGCAACCCAGATGCCGTGGCTCACCCGGGGGTGGCTGGCCTGGTCCGACCTTCATCGTGACAGCGACCCCGGCGATGCGCCCCTGGCCACTGCGCTGCGGGATGCCGGTGACGGCGCCCGCGCGCCCCAGCTTGTCGAGGGCGTCGGACAGTGCGCAGACGTCGATGCGCCGCAGGCGCGCCACGCATGCCTTCTGGGTGGTGCTCAGCGTGTTCATAGGCCTGCCGCCTCCCGGAAAGCCTGGCGGACCGACTCGGGCTGGCCATAGGCAAAGCGGAACCCTTCGTAGTGCTGCCGCCAGATGGGGTGCGCCAGAAGCACTTGCCTCGGAAGGCCCCGCAGCAGAAACTCGCGTTCCGCGATGGGCAGCTGAACCCGGACGTTTTTCGCCGGATCACGGATGACGCCTTTCGGATCCTCGCCCCGTTCAACCGCCGCGATGTCCTGCTCGAACCGCCGACGCAGCATCACGATGCCGCGGTCGCTGAGCCCGAGGGTCTCCTTCGTCCGGTCGGCGATGACCCCCTGGCCCACCCAGGCCACCATGTCCTGGTTGATCACGTGACTCGTCACCCAGCGCCCGGTGGCGTCGTCCTTGACCGGGCTGCGCCAGGTCGGCACCGAGGGCTGTGAATACGACTCGACCTCCTGCGGCAGGCGCGTGAAGATCCACGAGATGCTGAGCGTGTTCTCGTCGTCGATCGGCACCCGGTACTCGAAGTGGTCCCCGAGGAAGAACGCGTTGGGCCACAGGCACACCCGGCCGACGGTCCACATCGCATCGGCCTTCGTGGCCTCGCCGCGAATGCGCTTGTAGACCAGCCCGTGGTCGAACTCTTCGAAAGCGACTTCCTTGTGTTCCGCCGAGTAGGGACCGGTCTGCCCGCTCAGGCGGGTGCTCCAGTTGTTGTGCATCCATTCGAAGTGCACGGGATCGATGGAGTTCTCCTGGCACTGCAGCCAGTTGCAGGGCACGTCGGATACCACGATCTGGACGAAACCGTTCTCGAAGCTGAAAGGCTCCCAGTCGGGCAGCTCCGGTGCGGGAGCGGGCCCCAGGTAGGCCCACAGAAGCCCGGCCTTCTCCTTCACCGGATAGCCCTGGATGCAAATCCGCCCGCGTTTCGTGATGTCGGGGTTGACGGTGTCCTCGTACGGGCGGCTCACGCACTTGCCCGAGGCATTGAAGGCCCAGCCGTGGTAGCTGCAGCGGATGCCGTCGGCCTCGACGAAACCGTAGGACAGGTCGGCGCGGCGGTGGGCACAGGCCCGCTCGACCAGGCCATGGTTGCCGCTCAGGTCGCGGTAGAGGACGAGGTCCTCGCCCATCAGCCGCAGCGGCTTGATGGGGTTCTCATCGAGTTCCGAGGCGCCCGCGATCGGCATCCAGTGCCTTCGCAGCACCTCGCCCATGGGCGTTCCGCGGCCGACCTGCGTCAGCCTGCGGTTCTGTTCTTCATTCATTGCTTCTGTTTCCTTCTTTCACACTGACAAGGACCACGCCACGAAACCCATGCCGCTGCCGGTGCCGGCCGGCGTCCGGTAGCACGGCGTGTAGTCCCGCATGTCGATGCGCAGCCCCGCTTCGTTCATGGCCGCGGCCACGGCCATCCAGCTCTTGATCTCGCCGCTGTTCCCGTTGAACCAGCTCTCCGGAATCGACTGGAGCGATGCCGCATCGAATGGGCTCAGGGCCTGGAGGACTTTCTGATCCAGCGATTCGTCGACCACGAAGTGGCTCAGCCCCCCCGAGGCGATGAACACCACACGCGACGCATCGGGCAGATCGCGCACCGCCCGGGCCAATGCCGCGCCGAAGCCGAGCGCCCTCCCCGTTCTGACCTGGTTGGGGGCGACACCCACGTTGACAAAGACGGGCACGCTCGGCGGCGGCGCATCGTTCAGGATGCGCCGGTACACGAAACCGAACGCGTGGGGAATGCCGTGCTGTCCATCGGCGGTCGACGGCAGGCGGGCGGAGGTCGCCACATCGAAACCCGCGTCGCTCAGGCTCTCCACGATGCGCGTCGCCTGGGCCGCATGACCGGGGTACACCGCCCCCTCCGGTGGACAGTGCCCCACCTCCGCTTCGGCGATGCCGGGCGGCAGCTTGGCCAGCTGCGCCGGGGTCAGGGGAATGTTGGGAATCGACTCGCCGGTGTACACCAGCAACGCGGGTGACATGTCGTCATGGAAGACCTCCCTCTGGTCGTTGCCCACGACGATCACCCAGTCCGCCCTCATCGCCTTGAACTTGTCCGCCAGCTGGTCCAGTGACGACTGGCATTGCGCGTAGGCGCGCGCCTGATGCGCTGCCTGCACGGCCATGCCGAATCCCGGCGCTCGGGCGGCGAGCAGCTCATCGTAGTTGTGACGCCGGCCCTGATACCAGTGGTTCACATTCTTCTGATCGGCTCCCGCTCGCAGGTGCCAGATCGAAGGGGGCGTGCACAACAGGGGGCCATGGGAGACCGCAATGCCCCCAACGATGTTTGCCATGTCTGGTGTCTCCCGCAGAGGATCTACAGCTTGAAGACCTGCTTCGCGTTGCCACTGAAGATCGCCTGCTTCGCGTCTTCAGAGAGCCAGTCGAAACCCTCGATGAGCGGCTGGATGTCGTCCATCCAGCGCCCGGTCGCGGGGTCTTTCACCGTGCCGACGCCAGGGCGCTCGGCGCCGAAGATGCAGCGCTCAGGGCCGACGGTCTTGATCAGCAGGCGCAAGGCCTCTTCCGAATAGAGCACGGTGTCGAAGTAGAGGCGGCGCAGCGCATCGAGGAAGGGCTCGGGTGCCCGACCCGGGCGCAGCGATGGCGCATGGAAGCGCCCGACCTGATACGGCATCGCGCCACCGCCATGCGACACGACGATGCGCAGTCGCGGGAAATCCTTGAACACGCGCGAGTTGCACAGCGCCATGACAGCGATCGTCTCTTCGTTGATGAAGTGGACCGAGTAGCTGTTGCGCTCCGAACGAAAGCCCGCGGAGTGCAGGTAGGCGGGCACGTCGAGTTCGACCAGGCGCTCCCACAGCGGGTACCAGTATTCGCTGCCGAGATTCGGCACCGCCTGGGTGTCCAGCCCCTCGCTGGGATCGGTGTTCACCATCGCCGCCACCATGCCGAGCTCCTTGACGCAACGGTCCAGCTCCGGCAGGCAGTTCTGGATCGGCTCGCCCCAGGCCTGCGGCAGGCCACATACCCCCCGGAAGGTGCCCGGCACCAACCGGGCCTGCTGCCCGATCATGCTGTTCACCTCTTCCGTGTACCAGTGAACCAGCTTGGCCGGCCTTTCGCTGTGCATGCTCTGGTAGGGCCGGGGCGAGATCAGCTGCATGTCCGTGCCGAGCTCTTTCAACTGTTCCAGGTGGGACTTGGTGCCGAAGGTCGGCGTGTGGAGGACGGCCAGCATCTCGTCGTCACTCACCTTCGGCGATCCGCGTCCGTGGTTGCCGCGGTGCGACAGCAATCCGGCCTTCCACACATACAGCGAATCGGGCGCAGTCACGTGCGCGTGTGCATCAATGAGCATGTCTTTTTCCGTGGGCATTGCGGGCGATCGGGACCAACGCGGCACCTCGACCTCTGGCGCCGGACACCCCATGGGCATCTCTCGGCTTGGGTCGAACTGTAATCTGTATATCTGTAATATACATTAGGGTTTTCACGATGGTGCCGGCGCAGGCGCACCAAAGAGAACGGGCGCCCAAGGCGCCCGTTCTGGCAAAAAAAGAAGAAAAAGCGCCCGGCGCTAGGGGGCCGGGGCTTGAGCCGCCGGCTCGGCCGTGGCGGTCGGATCCGAGCCCAGGATGCGCATCCGGATGCCGGACTCGCGCTCGCGCATCAGCTCACCCGCGGCCACCGCATCCCCATTGACGATGGCCTGGAGCAGGCGGGCGTTGGACTGGATGATTCGGCGGGTGGCCGCCGCGGTCGTGTTGGCTTCGAGCAAGGGGCCGAGCACCGATCCGAAGGCCCGGTACTGGGCGATGAGGACGCGGTTCTTGGAGGCGTTGACGATGGCCTCGCGGAACCGCATGGACGCTTCCGTGAACGCGTGCGGGTCACCCGCGGCCGCCTCGGTGGCCTGCGCCGCCTCTTCCATCCGCGCGGCATCCTCCGGGGTCACGCGGCCCGCGGCCAGCTCGGCCGAGGCGATGCTCGTGATGCTCTGCGCTTCGAGCATCTCCGCCGCGGTCAAACCGATGAGATGGAGCTGAACGGCCAGCGAATCGACCAGGCGATCGGAGTTGCCCATGGCCACCCAGGCACCACCCCGGGAACCCATGCGGACCTCCACCACGCCCATGGCGATCAGCGAACGCAGCGCATCGCGCGCCGCGATCCGGCTCACGCCGAACTGCTGAGCCAGGGTGATTTCGCTGCCGATGAACTCGCCGGCCTTGAGCTTTCCCGAGAAGAGCGCATCGCGGATCTGCCGCACGATCGACCACGAGAGGCTTTCGGCTCGCGCGGCGGGCTCCCATTGGGGGGCGGTGTGGGCTGATGGCTCGTTCATGATGAAACCGCGCTGCCACAGGCGCCGCACGCGCAGCGATGGTGCCGGTGAAGGGGGAGTCGAGAGGTGGAGCGGGTGAAGGGAATCGAACCCTCGTATGAAGCTTGGGAAGCTGCCGTTCTACCATTGAACTACACCCGCAGCAGGCCGCCATTCTAGCGCCCCGGCCGGACCGGTCAGCCGGTCATCGACGCGCCCACGCCCATCAGGGCCAGCACGCCCAGCACCGCGAAGATCAGCGCGGCGATGATGTGCACGATCTTGATCGGCACGCGCCGCGTGATCGCCTCGCCGAAGAACACCACCGGCGCGTTGGCCAGCATCATGCCGAAGGTGGTGCCGATCACCACCGCGATCAGGGGTTCGTACTGCGCGCCCAGCGCCACGGTGGCGATCTGTGTCTTGTCGCCCATCTCGGCCAGGAAGAAGGCCCACAGCGTCGCGACGAACACGCCCATCTGCCGCTTGGGCACGGCGTCTTCGTCGTCCAGTTTGTCGGGAATCAGCATCCACCCCGCCATGGCGATGAAGGAGACCCCCAGCACCCAGCGCATCACGTTCGGGCCCACGGCGGCCATGATCCAGGCGCCGGCAGCGCCCGCGAGGGCGTGGTTGAGCAGGGTGGCCACCAGGATGCCCCAGACGATGGGCCAGGGGCGCTTGAAGCGGGCGGCGAGGACGAGGGACAACAACTGGGTCTTGTCGCCCATTTCGGCGAGGGCGACGATGCCCGTCGAGATCAGGAATGCTTCCAAGAGAATGCTCCGAGGGCCGGCAAAAGACAGAAGACCACACGGCATCCCCGGCCCATCCGGAGGCAGTGTGGTCAAAGGTCTTGCCAGGCTGGAAGCTGTCTGCGCCATGGCCGTGGGGGCCAAGTGTGTTGACGCGGACCTCTGCAGGGCGCAGAGCGGCTACTCCCCAATGACGGGTGCAGGCGGGAGTATACCCGCCAGGGGTATCAGACCAGCGTGACGCCGGTCTTGGACTGGATGAACTCGCGCGTGACGCCCGGGGCCATTTCCACCAGCTTGAGGCCTTGCGGCGTCACGTCCATCACGCCCAGGTCGGTGATGATGCGATCGACCACGCCCACGCCGGTCAGCGGCAGGGTGCAGGACGGAATGATCTTCAGGTCTTCGGTGCCATCCTTCTTCTTCGCGACGTGCTCCATCAGCACGATCACGCGCTTGACGCCGGCCACGAGGTCCATCGCGCCCCCCATGCCCTTGACCATCTTGCCCGGGATCATCCAGTTGGCCAGATCGCCCTTCTCGCTGACCTGCATCGCGCCCAGGATGGAGAGGTTGATCTTGCCCCCGCGGATCATCGCGAAGCTGTCGTGGCTGCCGAAGATGCTGGAGCCCGGGAGCGTGGTCACGGTCTGTTTGCCGGCGTTGATCAGGTCGGCGTCGACCTGGTCTTCGGTCGGGAACGGGCCGATGCCCAGCATGCCGTTCTCGCTCTGCAGCCAGACTTCCTTGGTGCCGGTGTGGTTGGCCACCAGCGTCGGGATGCCGATGCCGAGGTTCACGTAGAAACCGTCTTCGAGTTCTTGCGCCGCGCGCGCGGCCATTTGGTCTTGGGTCCAGGGCATGGTCAGGCTCCAGCTTTCTCGGTGATGGTGCGCTTCTCGATGCGCTTCTCGGGGTGGGCGTTGTGCACGATGCGGTGCACGTAGATGCCGGGCAGGTGGATCTGGTCCGGGTCGATCGCGCCGGTCTCGACGATTTCCTCCACCTCGACCACGCAGATCTTGCCGGCCATGGCCGCGGCGGGGTTGAAGTTGCGCGCGGTCAGGCGGAACTGCAGGTTGCCGGACTTGTCGGCGCGGTGCGCCTTCACCAAGGCCACGTCGGGCACCAGCGCGCGCTCCATCACGTAGGTCTCGCCGTCGAACTCGCGCAGCTCCTTGCCCTCGGCCACCAGGGTGCCCACACCGGTCTTGGTGAAGAAGGCCGGGATGCCCGCGCCGCCGGCACGCAGCTTCTCGGCCAGCGTGCCCTGCGGCGTGAATTCGAGTTGCAGTTCACCGGCCAGGTACTGGCGCTCGAACTCCTTGTTCTCACCGACGTAGCTCGAGATCATCTTGCTGATCTGGCGCGTCTCCAGCAGCTTGCCCAGGCCGAAGCCGTCCACGCCCGCGTTGTTGGAGATCACGGTGAGGTTCTTCGCGCCGCTGTCGCGCAGCGCATCGATCAGGGCCTCGGGAATGCCGCAAAGGCCGAAGCCTCCGACGGCAAGCAACTGGCCATCGGCCACGATGCCTTTGAGCGCGGCGTCCGCGTTCGGGAAAATCTTGTTCACGTCGGTGTCTCCTGGGTTGGACCGTGGAAGCCGCTACGATACTACGTAACCACATACGTAGTATTTCGTAAAGCCAAACCCGAAGCCTGATACGCCATGGAGATCGACTACCGCCTCGCCTTCGACCTCGCCCCCGTGGGCCTGGCCCTGTCCCGGCAGCGCATCATGGTCGACTGCAACCAGGTGCTGTGCGAGATGTTCGGCGCCACGCGCGAGCAGCTCGTGGGCCAGAGCTTCCAGATCCTCTATCCCAGCGCCGACGAGTACGAGCGCATCGGCGAGCGCATGGCGCCCCTGCTGGGCCGCAGCGGCACCTACTCGGACAACCGCATCATGAAGCGCGTGGGCGGGCAGTTGCAGGGCGAGACCTTCTGGTGCCACGTGACCGGCCGCGCGCTGAACCGCGACGCGCCGCACGCCGCCGGCATCTGGAGCTTCGAAGACCTCAGCTCCACGCGCACCGTGAAGGCCGAGCTGACACCGCGCGAGCGCGAGGTGGCGGCCTTTCTCATGGATGGCCTGACGAGCAAGCAGATCGGCAAGGCGCTGGACATCAGCCACCGCACGGTGGAGATCTACCGCGCGCGGCTGATGCGCAAGTACCAGGCCCACAGCACGCCGGACCTGATGCAGCGCCTGCTGGCGGGCTAAGCCCGATCCGGCGCCAGATCACTGTGGCTGGAAGCCGCTGTCCTGGATGATCTTCGCCCACACCTTGCCATAGGCCTGCTCGCGCGCGCCCAGCTGTTCGCCGGTCATGAAACCCACGGTGAGGCCCATGGCGGTGAGCTTCTCGCGCACGTCGGGCTGGGCGATCGCCTTCTGCACCGCCTGGGCAATGCGGTCCAGCGCGGCCTTGGGTGTGCCGGCCGGCGCGAACAGACCGTAGTACGGCACGTCCTCGAAACCCTTGAGGCCGAGTTCGGAGAAGGTGGGCACCTCGGGCATGGCGGCCTGGCGCTGCGAACCCATCACCGCCACCACGCGCAGCTTGCCGGCCTTGTGGTTTTCGATGAAGTCGGGAATGGAGGCCACGCCGGCGGGGATCTGGTTGCCCAGCATGTCCGACATCATGGGCGCGCTGCCCCGGTAGGGCGCGGCCACGAGGTCCAGGCCGTTCTGCTTGGCGATCACCTGCACCAGGAACTGTGGCACCGAGGCCGGCGCGGGAATGCCCACCGAGCCCTTGCCACCCGCCGCTTTCACGCCATCCACATAGGCCTTGAACGATTGCGCGGGCGTGCCGTTGGAGACGGCGAAGGCGTTGACGAAGGTCGCGAAGCCCGCCACCGGCACGAAGTCCTTGGCCGAGTCGTAGCCGGGGTTCCTGGTCACCATGGGCAGGATGGTGATGCTGTGGTCGTGGCTGAGGAACAGGGTGTGGCCGTCGGCCGGCGCGGCTTTCAGCGCCTGAGCGGCCAGCTGCCCGCCCGCGCCGGGCTTGTTGTCCACCACCACCGGGTTGCCCAGGTCCTGCTGCAGGCGCTCGCCCAGGATGCGGGCGATGGCGTCGGTGCCGCCGCCGGGCGGGAAGCCCACCAGGATGCGGGTGGTGGACTGCGCCTGGGCCAGGCCGAGGGAGCAGACCAGGCCCGCGGCCAACAGGGCGCGGCGGACCAGCGAGAGACGGTAAGCGGTCATGACGGAACTCCGTAGGGGATGGTGAAGAAACCCCCGATCGTAGCGCCGCATCGGCACTCAGGCCTTCTCGCCGTCCACCACGCTGGCCGCCGTGCGAAACGCCTCCACCGCCGCCGGCACGCCGCAGTACACGGCGGCGTGCAGCAGCACCTCCTGCAACTCGGCGGGCGTGGCGCCGTTGTTCAGCGCGCCGCGCACATGGCCCTTGAGCTCGTGCTGCTTGCCCAGCGCCGTGAGCATGGCCACGGTGATGAGGCTGCGGGTCTTCAGATCGAGCCCCTCGCGCTGCCACACGTCCCCCCAGGCCTTGCGGGTGATGTGTTGCTGCATCGGTTCGGTGAAGGCCGTCATGTCGCCGAAGGCCTTGTCCACGAAGGCGTCGCCCATGACCTGCCTGCGCGTGGCCAGGCCGCGCTCGAATTCGGAATCGGGATGAGATGGCATAGGTGCTCCATGGCAAGAAAAACAGGGTTCGTGTGAACGATAGCGCAGCGAACCGAACAAGCACCCCAATCCCCCGTTATTCGGGCCTCAAGAACATCAAGGCCCGGTCGATACTGCCCCGAGAGCAATTTCTATAGCAACAGCTCCATCATCCGCGCGGCCTGCTCGACAGACCGCAATCCATATCCATCGGCATCCCCCGGCATGCAATGTGTCCGGGCCGCACCGGCCCTCTCACGGTCTTCGAACCGAGGGCGACTGAAGAAGAAAACCAGACAACGCCATGAACCGCATCTACACCACCATCTGGAACCACGCCATCAACGCATGGACCGTTGTGAGCGAGGTCGCCAGCGCGCGCGGCAAGCGCGGCGCCTCCCGCGTGGCCGGCGCCCTGCTGCTCGCGCCCCTGGCCGCCGTGGCCGGCGGCCTGCCCACCGGCGGCACCGTCACCGCCGGCCAGGGCAGCCTGCAGCAGGCCGGCAACGTGCTCACCATCCAGCAGGCCAGCGACAAGCTCGCCATCGACTGGAACAGCTTCTCCATCGGCCAGGGCCACAGCGTCAACTTCGTGCAACCCGGCGCGGCCTCGGTCGCGCTCAACCGCGTGCTCGGACCCGACGTGTCGGTGATCCAGGGCGCGCTGAACGCCAATGGCCAGGTGTTCCTGGTCAACCCCAACGGCGTGCTCTTCTCGCCCACCGCGCAGGTGAACGTGGGCTCTCTGGTGGCCTCCACCCTGAACATCAGCACCGAAGACTTCCTCGCGGGCCGCTACCACTTCAGCGGTGACAGCGCCGCCGCCATCGTGAACCAGGGCCAGATCTCGGCCGCATCGGGTGGCCACGTCGCGCTGGTCGCGGCGCGCATCGTGAACGACGGCCAACTCTCGGCCGAACGCGGCAGCGTGGTGCTCGCCGCGGGCAGCACCGTGCGGCTCGACCTGGGCGGCCCGGTGCAGGTCGAGGTCGACGGCGGCGCGCTGGGCGCGCTGATCGACAACGGCGGCGCCATCCACGCCAACGGCGGCACCGTGCTCATGACCGCGCGCGCCATCGACAGCCTCACCGCCACCGTGATCAACAGCAGCGGCCTCATCGAGGCGCGCTCGCTCGGCGTCGGCGCCGACGGCGTGGTGAGCCTGGTCGCCGAACAGGGCGGCGTGCATGTCTCGGGCCGCATCGACGTCTCCGCGCCGCAAGGCCAGGCCGGCAAGGCCATCGTCACCGGCGACACGGCCACCATCGCCGACGGCGCGGTGATCGACGCCACCGGCGCCACCGGCGGCGGCCAGATCTATGTCGGCGGCAGTTGGCAAGGCAAGGACAACCGAATCAAACAGGCGCGCCACACCGTGGTGGCTTCGGGCGCCCTGCTCGACGCCTCCGCCACGCAGAACGGCCACGGCGGCACCGTGGTCGCCTGGTCCGACATCCACGCGGCCGGCGGCCGCACCGAGGTCGCGGGCGTGCTCAAGGCGCGCGGCGGCGCGCAAGGCGGCAACGGTGGCCGCATCGAAACCAGCGGCGCCACGCTCTCGGTGAGCCGCGCGGCCGATGCCGCCGCCCCCAAGGGCAACGGCGGCCTGTGGCTGATCGACCCCACCAACGTCACCATCGCCGCCGGCGCAGGCGCGATCGGCGGCACCAACGTGGGCCTCGACGACATCGAGACCGCGCTCGCGGGCGGCACCAACGTCAGCATCCAGGCCGACGACACCATCACCTGGACCAGCGACTACACCAACACCGGTGGCAGCGGCCGCTCGCTGATCCTCAGCGCGGACCAGCTGGTGCTGCAGGGCAACATCGGCTCCACCTCGGACCTGAGCTTCATCTTCAATGGCGACGTCAAGCTCGACGGCCACATCACCATCGCCAGCCAGGGCGGCGAGATCTACTTCGCCAAGTACGTGGACTCGGCCACCGCGGGCGCGGGCAACGCCAGCCGCCTCACGCTGACCAACACCGGTACGGGCAGCATCGTCTTCGGTGACCAGGTGGGTGGCACCAACCCGCTTGCTTCGTTGTACGTCACCACCGCCCCCACCGGCGCCACGCACATCAACGGCGGCATCGTGCGCACCTTCGGCGAGCAGGTGTACGACTCGCCCGTGGTGCTGGGCGCGGCCGAGTTCCTGAACGCCGGCTTCGAGAACGGCACCACCGGCTGGAGCATCCACGACCAGCGCGTCTACATGAACGGTGGCTCCACCGTGCGCGGCCACCTTACGCCGAACGACCCGAGCGGCCCCGCCACCTCCAGCGGCGAAAACGTCAGCTCCTCCGGCACCTTCACCTCCGGCGTCTCCAACAACGGTGCCAACCGCACCCAGGGCCTGCAACTCAGCAGCACCCAGCAGTGCGCCACCGGCTACTGCATCGTGCGCGGCGGCTACGTCACCAGCGACAGCACCATCGCCCTGGCCAAGGGCGACGTGGTCAGCTTCCAGTGGAACGCGGCCGGCAGCTCGGACGCCTACGACGTGTTCGGCTACCTGCTCAACGTGAAGACCGGCGAGACGCAGGTGATTCTCAACGCCACCGGCGCCAACGCCTGGTCCTCCACCGGCTGGCAGACGGCCAGCACGACCGTGGAGACCGCCGGCACCTACGCCTTCGTCTTCGTCTCGGGCAGCTGGGATGCCAGCGGCGGCCGGGCGCTGGGCGCGACGCTGACGCTGGACAACATTTCCACCACGTCCCTGTTCAATGGCAAGACGCTCGAAGGTAGCTCGCTGAGCTTCCTCCAGGGCATGAACGCGGCCGACAACAAGCTCACGCTCAAGGCCGACGAGGTGAACTTCGGCGGCACCGTCTCCGGCACCGGTCAGATCGGTTTCGAGGCCCTCAACCCCGGCCACGACATCCACGTCGGCGGTGGCGCGGGCACACCGGGCGACGGCGTGCTGAACGTCTCTTCCGCCACGCTGGCCTCGCTCGCCGACGGCTTCTCCTCCATCAACATCGGCGGCGCGACCATGCAGGGCAATATCGTGGTCGTGACCGACACCCGACTGCAGGACAGCGTCGCCCTCAACGCCGGCACCGGCCACATCCGGCTCGACGCCGTGCTGGGCTCCACCGACATGGTGACGCTGCAGACCGATGGCGGCACCGTGACCCAGGCCGGCAACGCCACCCTCGAAGCCAGCACGCTCGCCCTCGTCGGCAACGGCGGCCAGTTCACGCTGGGCAACGCGGGCAACACCGTGGGCACGCTGGTCACCGACACGCAGGACGTGCACTTCGTCAACAGCGGCGCGCTCGCCATCGGCAGCGCCACGCTGGCCGACGGCAGCACCCTCAACGGCATCCACAACACGGGTCTGGTGAACGTGAGCACCGTCAGCGGCGACATCGCGCTCGGCAAGAGCGTTCAGACCAGCAGCACCGCCAGCAACGCCATCGTGCTCAACGCCGGCGCCAGCCAGTCGGCCGGCCAGGCCACGGGCGGCAACGTGACGGTGGGCGCGGGCGCGACCGTGGGCACCGGCGCGGGCGGCCGCGCGGTGATCTACACCGGCAGCGTGGCCGGCAGCACCGGCGTGACCGGCGCCGTGGGCAGTGGCTCGGGCCGCTTCCGCTACAACAGCGACGAAAGCACCAGCAACTTCACCAAGGCCCTGGGCGACAGCGGCGTGCACGCGGTCTACCGCGAACAACCCGTGCTCACCGTGAGCACCAACGGTTCGACCAAGCTCGAAGCGGACAACTCCGGTGTCAACGGCTTCGATGGCGGTGGCGCCGAGGGCTACGACGTGCAAGGCCTGCTCAACGGCGACACCAAGGCCATGCTCGGCGATCCGCGCTACACCACCGACTCGGCCGGCCCGGGCAAGCACGCCATCCGGATCTCGCTGCTCAACGAGCTGGGCTACGCCGTGGTCAACAGCACGGAGAACGCCGAGGTCGAGGTGACCCTGCCCTTCAACCCGGCTTCGGTGACCGACAGCATCCAGCGCCCCAGCCTCACGGCCGTGCCGGCGCAGGTGCATGTGCCACAGGTCAGCGAGCCGGCATCCGCGCCCGATGCGACCGGCGGCCTGCAACTGGTGCAACTGGCGGCCGAGGGTGACTCCACCACGGGTGCCGGTACCCAGAGCGCCAGCGCAACGGATGCCGCACCGGAAGACTGCGCCGCCAGCGGCTGGACCGGCAGCGGTTGCGGCGCCTCGGCCCAGGTCCTCGTCAGGGGCAGCGGCCTGCGCCTGCCCAACGGCGGCCACTGACGCGCACACCACCGCGGCTCCTTTTTTTGATCGCTCCCGCCAGGGCCCAACGGCCCTGGCGCGGGCATCCACGAACGATTCACCTCCCATGCACAAGACCTTTCGCCTCTCGCCGCTCACGCTGGCCCTCTCCGCGCTCGCCCTGAGCAGCGCCTCTTCCGCCTTCGCCCAACAGGCCCCCGATGCCGGCCGCATCCTGCAAGACCTGCAACTGCCCCAGCAGGTGCTGCCCGAATCGCTGAACCTTCAGCTCGACGTGCCGCCGGCGGACAGCGCCGGCCGCGACGAAGGACCCGCGGTCGCGCTCAAGACCGTCCGCATCAACGGCGCCAGCCGCATCGAGACCGCGCGGTTGCAGGCCCTCATCGCGCCCGCCATCGGACGCAGCCACACCCTGGCCGGCCTGCGCGGCCTGGCGGACCAGATCACGCGCTTCTACCGCGAGCAGGGCTACCCCTTCGCCCGCGCCTACGTGCCTGCCCAGCGCATGGCCGACGGCGAACTCACCATCGAAGTCATCGAAGGCCGCTACGGCCAGGTGAACGCCACCTCGCAGGACGCCGACCTGGCCACCGAAGCCGGGCGTTTCCTCGGCGACCTGCGCAGCGGCGACGTGATCGCCATGGACGCACTCGAACGCTCGGTGCTCGTGCTGTCCGATCTGCCGGGCATCCGCGTGCGCCCGGTGGTGCGCCCCGGCCAGGCCGTGGGCACGGGCGACCTCGCCGTCGAGGTCGAACGCACCAAGGCCGTGGAAGGCCGCGTCTCCGTCGACAACCACGGCAACCGCTACTCGGGCCAGCACCGCGTGCTGGTCGAAGGCGCGTGGAACAACCCGTTCAGCTTCGGCGACCGCCTCAACGCAGCCGTGATGGCCACCGACGAAGACCTGTTCTTCGGCAACCTGGCCTACTCGCGCGCCCTGGGCACCAGCGGCCTGCGCGGCGACGTCGGCTACGCCGTCTCCGACTACAGCCTCGGTGGCGAGTTCAGCAGCCTGCAGGCCTCCGGCACGGCCCGCGTGGCCAGCCTCGGCGTGAGCTACCCGCTGGTGCGCAGCAACCGCGCGAACCTGCTGCTCACCGCGCAGGCACAACACAAGACCATGGTGGACGAATACCGCGCCACCGGCATGCGCAACGAAAAAACCAGCAACGTGCTGCCGGTCGCGGTGCAGTTCGACCTGCGAGACGCGCTGCTCGGCGGCGGCATCACCTACGGCACGCTGGGCTGGACGCACGGCAGCGTTTCGCTCAAGGGCGATGTGCAGCGCCTGCTCGACCGCCTCACCGCCAAGACCCACGGCTCGTTCAACAAGGTCAACCTCGACGTCACCCGCCTGCAGGCCCTGCCAGGCGGCTGGACGCTGTCGGCCCGCGTCGCGGCGCAATGGAGCGGCAAGAACCTGGACTCCTCCGAAGACTTCGTGCTCGGCGGCGCCAGCGGCGTGCGCGCCTACCCGCGCGGCGAAGGCGCGGGCGACGAAGGCGTGCTCGGCCAGGTGGAGCTGCGCTACGGCCAGGGCGCGGTCGTGCCCTACGCCTTCTGGGACGCCGGCCAGAGCACGCTCAACCGCCGGCCCTGGGCCGTGGGCGACAACCACCGCAGCCTCGCCGGCGGCGGCGTGGGCGTGCGCGCTCAGCACGGCAACTGGTCGGTGGACGGCACGCTGGCCTGGCGCCACGCCGGCGGCCCCTCGCAATCGGACAGCCAGCAGCGCAACCCGCGCGTCTGGGTGACCGGGGCCTACCGCTTCTGACCCTCGGCGGGGGGCGGTACGATGGCCAGACATTCCACCACGCCGGAGACCCGCATGAGCCGCTACCCCGCCCCCGACATCAACGACCTGCCCGAGGACATCAAGGCCAAGGTGCTCGAAGTGCAGGAAAAGGCGGGCTTCGTGCCCAACGTGTTCCTGGCCCTGGCGCGCCGGCCCGCCGAGTGGCGGGCCTTCTTCGCGTACCACGACGCGCTGATGCTCAAGGAAGAAGGTTCGCTCACCAAGGGCGACCGCGAAATGATCGTCACCACCACCAGCGCGGCCAACCAGTGCCTGTACTGCGTGGTGGCGCACGGCGCCATCCTGCGCATCCACGAGAAGAAACCACTGGTGGCCGATCAGGTCGCGGTGAACTACCGCAAGGCCGACATCACGCCGCGCCAGAAGGCCATGCTGGACTTCGCCATGAAGGTCTGCCAGCGCTCGCACGAAATCAACGACGACGACTTCGCCCCCCTGCACGCCCACGGCTTCTCCGACGAGGACATCTGGGACATCGCCGCCATCACCGCCTTCTTCGGCCTGTCCAACCGGCTGGCGAGCTTCAGCAACATGTTGCCCAACCCGGAGTTCTACCTGATGGGCCGCGTGCCCAAGGCCAAGCCGCCGAAGGACTGAACGGCACAGCCGCCAAATCAGACAAGGCTTACAGCACTTTTTGTCGGCGCGCGATTCAATCGATACCGCCACACAACAACACAAGGAGTGCTTCCATGCCGATCAAACCATCCGTCAAGCGAGCCTTCCTGCTCACCGCCGTCCTCGCCCTGGGCACAGGCGCGGCCTGCGCAGAAGACATCAAGGGACGCATCACGGCCGTCGACACCACCGCGAAGACCTTCACCGTCAACAGCGAAGTGATCTATGTGACCGACAAGACCGACTACGAAAACGACTACAAGCGCTTCGAGGATCTGCGCCAGGGCCACTATGTGGAAGTCGACATCGACCGCAGAGACGGCCGCCTGTACGCAGACGACGTCGAGTACAAGAAGGACGCTCGCGAGAACAAGCAGTAAGCCGCCGCGCCGGCTTCAGCCCCCGATGCGCAGCAGCTTGCCGCTGCCGCCATCGGTGAGCAGGTAAAGCCGGCCGTCGGGGCCCTGCCGCACATCGCGGATGCGCTCGTTGCGGTTCGCCAGCAGGCGCTCGCGCCCGACCACCCGCGTGCCATCGAGCTGCAGGCGCCACAGCGCCGTGCCGGCCAGTGCGCCCACGAACAGGCTGCGGTTCCAGTTCGTGGGAATGGTGCCGGTGAAGAAGGCCATGCCACTGGGCGCGATGGACGACTTCTGTCCGCCGGTCCAGGCGCTGCCGTCGATGGTCTCCCAGTACGCCACCGGTTGCTCCATGCCGGCCTTGGCCGTGCCCTCGCCCACCTGCTGCGTTGTGCCGTACTCCTGCCCATAGCTGATGATGGGCCAGCCGTAGTTGCGCCCCGCCTGCGTGAGGTTGACCTCGTCGCCACCCTGTGGGCCGTGTTCGCTGGTCCACAGCTCACCGGTCTCCGGGTGCAGCGCCGCGCCCTGCGGGTTGCGGTGGCCGTAGCTCCAGATACCGGCCTGCGCGCCCGCCAGCATGGGGTTGCCCGGTGCCGCCGCGCCCGAGGTGGTGATGCGCACCACCTTGCCGTTGCCGCGGCTCAGGTCCTGCGCGTACCCACGCTGGTCGTTGCTCTGCCGGTCGCCCAGCGTCACGAACAGGTGGCCCTGGCGGTCGAACACGAGGCGCGAACCGAAGTGCCCACTGCTCGCCACCTTGGGCAACTGCCGGTAGATCACCTGCAGGTTCACCAGCGCCATCGCGCCCGTGTCGAGCTCGGCCCGCGCCACGGCGGTGCCGTTGTTGTTCGCGTTGCCGCTGTCGGTTTCCGAGAAGCTGAAGTAGATGCGCCGGTTGCTGCCGAAGGCCGGGTCCAGCACCACGTCGAGCAGACCGCCCTGCCCGCCGGTGTCCAGCGCGGGCAGGCCGCTGATGAGGTTGAACGACTGCGCGTTCGCCGCGTACAGGCGCAGGCTGCCCGTGCGCCCCGTGATCAGCATGCGGCCATCGGGCAGGAAGGCCAGGCTCCAGGGACTGGGCAGGTTGGTCGCGAGTTCGGTGACCGCGACCGGCCCGGTCGTGGGCACGAAGCTGGGGTTGCCGGGCGCGGGCGAGCCATCGTCACCGTCACGACCACCACCGCCGCCGCACGACAACAGCAGACCCATCGATAGGGCCCCGCCGATGAGCGCAGAGAGGTGGCGCATGTCGGACATGCTAGGCACGCGCGCGCCGCCTGTGTGCAAGCATTTGTGTGTGCGCCAGCGCACACAGCGATCAGCTCAGATGCGCGCGCAGCCAGTCGGGAATCGGGGCCGACTTCTTCAGCGGGAAGTTCACCCACACGGTGGTCGCACCGCCGGCCGCGTACACGGTGTCGGGGTCGTCGCTGCGCGAGAGCGTGCACCAGCTCTCGAAGCTGCTGCGACCCACATCGCTCACGTACATGGTGGCGATCACATCGCCCGGGTATTCGAGCTGCCGGTAGAAGTTGCAGAAGGCGTTGGCGATCACCGGCCCTTCGCCGCCCGGATCGGGCGGGCAGCCGATGGAGTGCATCCAGTCGATGCGGATGATCTCCAGGTAGCGGAAATAGATCGTGTTGTTCACGTGGTTCATGCCGTCCATGTCGCCCCAGCGGATGGGGATGGTCATGCTGAACACGCGCTTCTTCTGTTCGGGGATGTCAAGTTTCATGGGGTTGGGGTGGTCGTCAGCGGTGCGCCTTGATCGACGCGAGGATGCCGAGCACGAACAGCACGCAGGCCGTCCATTGCAGGGCAGCGGGCCACTGGGCGCTCCAGGCGAAGGTGTAGATCAGGCCGAACACGGTCTCGCTCACGATGAGCTGGCCCGCCAGGCTCGGGCTCAGGCGGCGGCTGGCCATGTTCCAGAGCACCGAGGCGATCCAGGCCGAGCCGATGCCGGTGACCGCGCAGACGATCAGGAACATGCCGAAGCCCGGGCGCTGCACCAGGGTGTCCACCTCGGTCCCGGCCACGGCCCAGATGCCCAGCGCGCCCAGGCCCGCCGCCACGCCCAGCCAGTTGGCCCACACGGTGGAGTTCACTTCCGGGTGGCGGCTCAGCCAGCGCGCGTTCAGCAGACCGAACGCGGTCCACGAGGCCATGGCCAGCACGGCATAGAAGATGCCGAGCCAGAGGTTCGCACCGCCGCCCGCCTCGCCACCGCCATGCGCCGTCACCCGCATCATCAGCGCCAGGCCCGCCAGGGTCAGCAGCAGCCCCGGCACCAGCGCGCGCCAGCGCAGGCCCTGCGGCTTGCCCAGCAACATGATCCAGATCGGGATGGTGCCGATGATCAGCACCGGCAGCGCCGCGCCCGCCGCCTGGATGGCCAGCACCAGCAGCAGGTAGTAGCCGGTGTAACCCAGCAGGCTCAACCACAGCGCGGCGCCCGCCTGGCGCCAGGTCGGCAGGTGCGCCTCGCCGCGCAGCCCGGCCCACGCCAGCAGCAGCACCGACAACAGGCCGCAGGCCAGGAAACGGCCCACCGTGAGATCGATCGAGCTGAAGCCCGGCGTGAGCAGGGGCGCCAGAAAGGCCGTGCCCCAGAAAGCCCCCGCGCCCAGCCCCGCCAGAATGCCGGTCACCATGCCCGGCGGCCAGCCCGAAGGCCGGCCCAACACCGCTGCCGTCATCTAAGCCCCGAAACCGTCGTCGGCGGCAATGACCGCACCGTTCACGAAATGGCTCTCGCTCGAACACAGCATCACCAGCAGCGCGTCCAGGTCGGCGGGTGAACCGACGCGCTTGCGCGGCAGCATGTTGATGAGCTTCTGGCCCTGCTCGGTCTGCCAGTGGTGGTGGTTGAGCTCGGTGTCGATGTAGCCCGGGCAGATCGCGTTCACGTTGATGCCGAAGCGGCCCCACTCGATCGCCATCGCCTTGGTCATCTGCACCACGGCGGCCTTGCTCATGCAGTACACGCCGATCTGTGGCAGCACCTTGAGCCCGGCCATGGACGCGATGTTGACGATGCGCCCGCCCACGTAGGTGCCCGGCGCCGCGCCGTTGGCGCGCGCCAGCATGCGACGACCCACTTCCTGCGCCACGAAGAACGCGCCCTTGGTGTTGGTGTCGAAGACGAAGTCGTAGTCTTCCTCCGTCACGTCCTGCAGGCGCTGCGTGGTGCTCACGCCCGAGTTGTTGACCAGGATGTCGATCGCGCCGACCTCGGTCTCGGCGTGCGCCACCGCCGCCTTGATCGACGCCGTGTCGGTCACATCCATCGCCACCACGTGCGCGTCGCCGCCGGCGGCCTCGATGTGCGCGCGCAGCGCCATCAGGCGGTCGGTGCGGCGGCTGGCCAGCACCACGGCCGCGCCCGCCCGCGCCAGCGTCTTGGCGAACTGTTCACCAAGCCCGCCGGACGCCCCGGTGATCAGGGCCACGCGGCCCGACAAGTCCAGGCTGTATGCCATGAGAGAACCTCCTCTAAAGTGGTTGGATTCTGCGGCCATCCGAGCACCGCCCAGGCCGACGAGGCCCCATCCGACAGGATTGTGCGCCCTGGGCCACTAAAATCGGTCCCGACCACGACACCGGCATGACTCCATGCATTGCCGTCATGAAAATCCCCGGGCGCCCGCCCGACAGAGTGAGACCCTCGACATGACCCCCGAAGAAATCCTCAGCACCTACGGCCCGCGCGAAGCCATGGAGTACGACGTGGTCGTGGTCGGTGGCGGCCCCGGCGGCCTGGCCACGGCGATCCGGCTCAAGCAGATCGCCGCCGAAAAAGGCGGCGAGATCAACGTCTGCGTGCTCGAAAAAGGCTCGGAGCCCGGCGCGCACATCCTCAGCGGCGCGGTGATGGACCCCAAGGCCCTCAACGAGCTGCTGCCCAACTGGAAGGCCGACGGCGCGCCGCTCAACCAGCCTGTCACCGACGACAAGCTGCTCTGGCTGACCGAAAAAGGCGCCATCGACACGCCCAAGTTCCTGATCCCCAACAACTTCCACAACGAAGGCAACTACGTCGTCGGCCTGGGCAACGTGGTCAAGTGGATGGCCCAGCAGGCCGAGAACCTCGGCGTGGAGATCTTCCCCGGCTTCGCGGCCGCCGAGGTGCTGTACAACGACGACGGCTCCGTCAAGGGCGTGGCCACCGGCAACCTGGGCGTGGGCAAGGACGGCGAGCCGACCGACAACTTCCAGCTCGGCATGGAGCTGCACGCGAAGTACACCGTCTTCGCCGAAGGCTCGCGCGGTCACCTGGGCAAGCGCCTGATCGCCCAATTCCACCTCGACGAAGGCAAGGACCCGCAGGCCTACGCCATCGGCGTGAAGGAACTGTGGGAAATCGACCCCGCCAGGCACCAGCCCGGCCTGGTGATCCACACCGCCGGCTGGCCCATGAAGGACGACACCTACGGTGGTGGCTTCATGTACCACCTGGAAGACAACAAGGTCACGCTGGGCCTGGTCACCGGCCTGAACTACAGCAACCCCTGGCTCAGCCCGTTCGAGGAAATGCAGCGCTGGAAGACGCACCCGCGCATCCGCGCCTTCCTCGAAGGCGGCAAGCGCATCAGCTACGGCGCGCGCGCCATCACCACCGGTGGCCTCATGAGCCTGCCGCAGACCACCTTCCCCGGTGGCGCCCTGGTCGGTTGCGACGCGGGCTACCTCAACGGCGCGCGCATCAAGGGCAGCCACGCCGCCATCAAGAGCGGCATGCTCTGCGCCGAAGCCGCCTTCGAGGCCGTGCAGGCCGGCCGCCAGCACGACGAACTCAAGGCCTACCCGGTCGCCTTCGGCAAGAGCTGGCTGCGCGAAGAGCTGGACGCCTCGCGCAACTTCAAGTCCTGGTTCAAGTACGGCAACATCGTCGGCGGCCTCATGGTCGGCATCGAACACTGGCTGCTGCCCCGCCTGGGCTTCAAGGCCCCGCCGTGGTCGCTGCACCGCGAGAAGGCCGACCACCTCTACCTCAAGCCGGCCGCCGAGTGCGAGCAGATCGTCTACCCCAAGCCCGATGGCAAGCTCACCTTCGACCGCCTGGGCAGCGTCTTCGTCAGCAACACCAACCACGAAGAGCACCAGCCGGCCCACCTCACGCTGAAAGACGCCAGCGTGCCGGTGAGGATCAACCTCGCCAAGTACGCCGGCCCCGAAGCCCGCTACTGCCCGGCCGGCGTGTACGAGTTCGTGAAGAACCCCGACAACACCGACCGCCTGCAGATCAACGCGCAGAACTGCGTGCACTGCAAGACCTGCGACATCAAGGACCCGACGCAGAACATCGTCTGGGTCACGCCCGAAGGCGGCGGCGGTCCGAACTACGCCGGCATGTGAGCCAGCTCACTCCAGCTTGATGCCGCGGCTCTTGACCACGTCGCCCCAGCGCGCGGTCTCGGAAGCGATGAAATCGCGCAGCTGCGCCGGCGTGGCGATCTCGGGCGTGACGCCAAAACCCGCGAAGCGCTCGCGCACGCTTTCCTGCTGCAAGGCCGCGCGCAGTTGCGTGCCCAGGCGCTCCACCCCGGCCGCGGGCACATTGCGCGCCGCGAACAGCGCGGCCCAGCCGGTGATCACGAACTCGGGGCCCTGGGTGTTGAGGGTCTTCACACCGGGCAGCGAGGCCACCGGCTTGCTCGATGTCACGGCAATGGCGCGCAGGCGGCCGTCCTGGATCAACGGCAGCGCCACCGGCAGGTTCATCACACCCATCGAGATGGTCCCGGCCACCACGTCGGGGATCAGCTGCGCGTCGCCCTTGTAGGGCACCGCCAGCAGCTTCAGACCCAGTTTGCGGTTGAGCAGTTCGGTGGTCAGGTGCGAGAGCGTGCCCACGCCGCTGTTGCCCGCCGTGAGCTCGCCCCCCTTGCCACGCGCGACCAGATCGTCCAGCGACTTGAGCGGCGAATTGGCGGGCACAGCGAACACCAGAGGCTGCGAGGAGATCATGCCCACGGGCTGCAGGTCGCGCTGCACGTCGTAGCCCAGGTCGCTGCGCAGCGCGGGCAGGATGGTCATCGTCGTGCTGCCCATCAGCAGCATGTGGTCGTCGTTGCTGTGGGTCACCACCTGCGTGCCCGGGATGCCGCCGCCACCGGCGCGGTTCTCCACCACGAGCGGCTGGCCGATCTGCGGGCCGATGATCTCCGCCAGGATGCGCACCGAGCCGTTGCCCGCGCCGCCCGGCGCAAAAGGCACGATGACGGTCACGGGCTTGGTGGGCCAGCTCGCCTGCGCCCAGGCGCGGGCGGGCAGCACACCCGAGGCCACCATGGCGGCCGAGGCCGCGAGCAGCGTGCGGCGGTTGAATCGTTGGTTCATCACTTCATCTCCTGGTTGTGTTGTATCAGTCCGGCTGGCCCTGCCAGCGCGCGACAAACTCGCGCGCGCGTCGAGCGGCCTCGGCCGCAGATGTGCCCGGCGCATAGAGCGCCGAGCCGAGGCCTGCGCCGCTGGCACCCGCGGCCTTGAAGGCCGGCAGGTTCTCCAGGTTGACGCCGCCCACGCTGAACATCGGGGTGGCGCGCGGGAACACCGCGCGCCAGGCCTTGATGACTGCAGGACCGAGCAGCTCACCCGGGAACAGCTTGAGCGCGTCGGCACCTGCATCGAGCGCGTCGAAGCCCTCGCTGACCGTGCCCACGCCCGGCATCGAATAGAGGCCGTGCGCCCGGGTGCGCCGCACCACGGGCGCGTGGAAGTTGGGCGAGAGCACGAGTTGCGCGCCCGCCGCTGCGACGGCGTCGACATCCTGTTCGCGCAGCACGGTGCCCGCGCCGATCACCGCCTCGCCCGCGAGCGCCTGGACCAGCAGGCGGATGCTCTCCAGCGGCTCGGGCGAGTTGAGCGGCACTTCGATCACGCCGATGCCCGCGGCGTGCAGCGCACGGCCGACCGCCACCGCCTCGGGCGGTGTGATGCCGCGCAGGATGGCGACCAGCGGCCGGGCCGCGAGCGCCTGTGCCACCCGTTCGCTCGCGCTGCGCGCGCTCATGGCGCGCGCTCCAGCAGACCGGCCTGCCGCGCCACGCGCCACTGGCCGCGCGTGGTCGCACCGTCGGCGGCGCGCGTGCTCGCGATGCCCGCGAGCGCAAGCGCCTTCGCATAGCGTTCGCACAGGCCGTCGTCGCCCAGCAGCACCACCTCGAGCGGGCGCTCGGTGCGCGTGGCGCTCGCGATCTCGATGCCCATGAGGATGCCCGACAGATAGTCAGGCAGGCCCTCGGGCGCGATGCGGCCCATCAGGCCGGCGGTGCGCGCGGCAAAGATCACGTGGGTGGCGTTGTCGCTCTGCGCCAGGCCGAGCCGAACGCCGACCTCGAAGGCCTGCGGCGCGGCGTGGCCGAACGCCATGAGGCGGCCCAGGATGCCGTGCTGGGTCAGCAGGCCGTAGAGCTCGCCGGTCATGTAGGTGGAAAAGCGCGTGACCTGGCCGGCCTCGCCAAGCCAGGCCCACTTGGCGTGGGTGCCAGGCAGCACGCAGCAGCTGCCGGCGGCGAGGTCGGCGCCCCACATCTGCGTCTCTTCGCCGCGCATCACGTCGTCCTGGCCGTCGGCGTTGCGGCAGGTCAGGCCCGGCACGATGTACAGCGGCACCCCCGGCAGCACGTCCACACGCGTGAGGCGTGCGGCGGCCTCGCCGATGCCCGCAGGGCAGCCGAGGTAGTCGGCCTCTTTCCAGCCCTGGCGGCTGCCGATCATGCCGCTGGCGATCAGCGCGCCCGCGCGTTGATCGATCCAGTCGCCGCACAGCGACAGCAGGGCATCGGCGAAACGGCCGTCCTTCACGGCCATGACGCCGCCAGGCGCGGCGCGCGTCTCGATCGCTCCGCCGGCCGCATCGAGCAGGCTGGCGCGCAGGTTGGAGGTACCCCAGTCGATGGCGATGAGGGCGGAGGGGGAAGCGGTCATGAAATGGGGGCTTTCTTGCGCAGGAAGGACCAGAGCGTGGCATTGGGTTCGATGCCCAGCCCCGGCCCGTCGGGAACGATGAACGCGCCGCTTTCGCAGCGCATGGTGGTGTCGACGAACCGCAGGTTGCGATCGAACACCGAGTGCTGGTACTCGTGCATGGGCACGTTGGGCAGCGACGCCGAGGCGTGCAGGCTCGCGGCCTGGAAGATGCCCACGCCAATGCTCGCGTGCGGAATCACGCGCATGTGGAAAGCGTGCGCCATGCGGCCGATCTGCATGAACTGGCTCACGCCCGTGTGGCCCATCTCGGGCTGCACGATCGACATCGCGCGGCGCTCGAAGCGCGGCAGCGCCTCGTGCACCGAGCGCCACTCCTCGCCCAGCGCCACGGGCACGCGCACGGCGGCGGCCACACGCGCCTGGCCTTCGAGATCCTCGGCGGCGCACGGCGCCTCGACAAAGTACGGAGCGAAGGGTGCGAGCCGATCGATGAGCTGGATCGCCTCGCCCGCATCGAACTTCCAGTGCAGGTCGACCATCAGCTTCGCGCGCGGCCCCAGCGCCTCGCGCAGCGCGCGCATCTCATCGACGATGCCCTCGAACGACACCGCCGCCGCGTACTTGAAGGCGGTGAACCCGCGCGCCGCGAAATCGCGCGCCAGCGCCACCTTGTCGGCGAGTGTCCTGCCCGGCAGGCCTGAAGCGTAGGCCGGCACGCGCACCGTGCGCTGGCCGCCCAGCAGCTTGGCCACGGGCAGGCCGGCGAGCTTGCCGGCGAGGTCCCACAGCGCGATGTCGATGCCCGCGATGGCGTCGCCCCAGAAGCCGCCCGAGGCCCCACGCACGCGCATGAGGTCGTAGAGGTCCTCGTGGATGGCGGTCGCATCGCGCGGGTCGCGCCCGAGGATCACCGGCCCGAGCACGTCGTCGATCAGGGCCGTGACCGCCTCGGGCGCGACGATGCCGTAGGTCTCGCCCCAACCCCAGGTGCCATCCTCGGCCGTCACCATGATCAGCACCGACATGTCGGTGCTCGGGTAGATCGTGCGGTTGCCCTGGCGCACAAGGTAACCGCGCGCGTTGACCTGCTCGCCCTCACCCAGCGGGCCGAGGTAGGGCGTGTCGCGCGGCAACGAGACCACGAAGGTCTCGACCGCAGCGATGCGCGGCCCACTCATCCCGCGCGCCTCCGCAGCGGGTGCGTGGGCAACAACAGGTCCTGCAAGTCGCCCAGGAAGGCGTCCACGTCGGCCTTGTCCAGCGCGTCCAGGCGCGGGCCGGCCGCGCGCTGGTGCTCGCACGGCAGCAGGCCGCGGGCACTCAGCACGTACTTGGTGAGCGACCAGCGGAACACCGCCTGCACGTTGAGGATGGGCAGCATGCGCGTGAACAGTTCGCGCACACGCGCCGCGTCGCCCGCGCGGTGGGCCTTGAACAGCGCCACATGCACTTCGGCCAGCTCGATCGCCGGCATGGTGCCGGCCGCGCCGCGCCGCAGTTCGTCGGTGATGTAGCGCCCACCCGCGCCGCCGAACACCCCCACCAGGCTGGCGGGGCCGCGCTCGCGCAGCACCGTCAGGCGCTGGCCGCTGGGCAGGGTCTCTTCCTTCACGTAGCGGATCGCGTGAACGACGGCCGCCACTTCCACGATCGCCTCGGGGTCGAGGCCGGCCCCCACTGGCTGCGGCACGTTCTGCAGCACCAGCACCGCGCCCGGCACGGCCGCCGACACCTCGCGGAAGTACTCGACCTGGGTGGCCACCGTCGGGCGGTCCGGCGGCACCGCCACCATCAGCGCGGCCGCGCCCTGCGCGATCGCGGCCCGCGCCAGCTCGATCGTGGTGGCCGCCTGGGCGCTGGACACCCCCGCCACCACCGGCACCCGGCCCGCCACTTCCTCCAGCACGGCGGCAGTCAGCGACAGGCGCTCGGGCACGCTGAGCTGGCCAACTTCACTGGCCACGCCCGGGTAGGTGATGCCATCCACACCCGCTTCAAGCAGGTAGCGCACCAGGCCGCGCAGGGCCTGCGCGTCCGGTTGGCCGGCGGCGTCGAAAGGCGTGGGGAGAACGGGGTAGACCCCGGCAAGCGATGCAGGTGATGTCACGTCGTGAATCCAATTTGTTCCGTTGAATGGAACTTCAATTGTAGATCCCGCGATGTTTGACAAACAAGTTCCATTCATTGGTACTTACCCTGGGTTGACCTCCCCTAGAATTCCCGCACCCGCCATGTCAGAAACCGCTCATCCCGCCTCGACCTCCGCCACCACCGCCCCGGGCCTGGGGGTGCTGGAGAAAGCCATGGCCGTGCTCAATCTGGTGTCGGCGGCGCGCGCGCCCATGACGTTCACGCAACTGCAGCGCGCCTCGGCCCTGCCCAAAGCCACGCTGCACCGCATGCTGGGCACGCTGGTGCGCGAAGGCCTGCTGCGCCACGACAGCTACAACAAGACCTTCCTGCTCGGGTTCCGGTTGCTGGAACTGGCGCACGAGGTCTGGAGCGATTTCGATCTGCGCGTGGCGGCCCAGGACGAACTGGTGCGCCTGCGCAACGCGTTCGACGAAAGCGTGCAACTGGTGGTGCTCAGTGGCCAACAGATGGTGGTGGTGGCCAGCGAGGACGCTGGCCGCGAACCGCAGGTCGCCTCCAAGGTGGGCATGCGCCTGCCCCTGCACGCCAGCGCGGCCGGCAAGGCGATCGCGGCCTGCCTGGCGCCCGCGCAGCAGGCCCAGCTGTTGGCCGCCTCGCTGCTGGAGCGCTTCACCGAGCACACCATCGTGGACAACGAGGCGCTGCGGGCCGAGCTCGACCTCACCCGCGCACGCGGCTACGCGCTGGAAGTGGGTGAATACGACGCCGAGCGCGTGAGCGTGGCCGCGCCGGTGTTCGACTACGAGGGCCGCGCCATCGGGGCCGTGGCCGTGACGGCCAGCGCGGCGCAGCTGGATGCGCGGCGCGCGCACAGCCTGTCGGCCGAGCTGATCGGCGCGGCCCGCACCATCACGCACAGCGCGGCGGGCCAGCCGATGTCGCTGCTGGCGCACACCGAGCCCCCCGCGGCGCCCACGCCCGAGGTGCATGCCATCGGCGAGGCGCGGGCGCTGCTGGGCGAAGGCCCGGTCTGGTCGCCCCGCGACAACGCGCTGTACTGGGTGGACATCCTCGCGCCGGCCATCCACCAGCTCGACGCCGCCAGCGGGGTGCTGCGCGAAACACCGCTGGGCGCCATGGTGAGCATGGTCGTGCCCATGGCCTCCGGTGGCCTGCTGCTCGCCACGCCCTCGGGCCTGATGGCCATGGCGCCCGACTCGGGCCGCATGACCCTGTTCGCCCACCCCGAATCCGCCCGCCCGGGCAACCGATACAACGACGGCAAGTGCGACCGGCGCGGCCGGCTGTGGGTCAGCTCCATGGACATGGGCGCCATGGCCAACCGGGGCAACCTCTTTCGCGTCGATCCGGATGGCAGCTGGGAGAAGGTCGACAGCGGCTTCACCGTGCCCAACGGCCTGGGTTTCAGCCCCGACAACACGCGGATGTATTTCACCGACACCTTCCGCAAGACCATCTACGAATACGACTTCGACCTCGCGGCCGGCCGCATCGCGAACCGCCGCCCCCTCGTGGTCTTCGGCGCGGGCGAAGGCAAACCCGACGGCCTGACGGTGGATGCCGAGGGCTGCCTCTGGGTGGCCGTGTGGGACGGCTGGGAACTGGCGCGCTTCGGCCCCGACGGCCGCGAGCTGATGCGGGTGCGCCTGCCGGTGCCACGGCCCACCAGCTGCTGCTTTGGCGGCGCCGACCTCGGCACGCTCTATGTGACCAGCGCTTCGGTGCGGCTGGGCTCGCAGGCGCTGGCCAGCGCACCGCTGTCGGGCGCGATGTTTGCCCTGGAAGTGCCGGGCGTGCGCGGCCTGCCGGAAACCACGTTCGCCGGCTGAAACCGACCGCAGGCCGGTTACCTGCGCGGTGTTCACCGCGCCGTCACATGGGCTGTCCACAGTGCAGGCTCCGTGAACGACGCCGAGATGCCATGCTGAACAAGACCCAGAAGGGCCGCGCCGAGCTGCGACCCGGGCAACGCCAACTCGCGCAGCGCGAGCGCGCCCTGCTGCTGCTGGCCGATGGCCGCAAACCCGATGCCGAGCTGTTCGCCCTGTTCGAGGGCCAGGGCCCCACGCTCGCGGCCGACCTGATCTCGCGCGGCTACCTTGTGGACGAAGCACCACCGCCGCCCCGCACGCCGGCCAACACCCCGCCCACCGTCTCCGCCGACGCCTTTTCCGGCCCCCGCTCGCTCGCCAGCGCGCGCATGTTCCTGTTCGACCTGAGCGAGCGCATGTTCGCCCCGCGCGACAAGGCCATGGCCCAGCGCTACCGCGACGCCCTGCGCGAAGCGCGCGACGTGGGCGACATGCTGGCCGTCAGCCGGGCCATGATGGCCGACGTGGAGCGCCTGGCCGGCAGCGAACGCGCCGACGGCATCCGCGAGCGGCTGGCCCGCCTGCTGCCCGAATCGGCCCTGGAAACGCCCTGAAACACCGGCCCGCCGGACGCCGTGCGATACACTCGCCGGGTCAGGAGAGAAGCCGATCCGGTCCCCGGAGAAGGCTCGCCGAAGGCGCAGGCGGCACCGCACACCGGGTGCCCTGAACGCTCAGGCAAAAGGACTGGCAAACACGGGCCGCGAGGCCGGTGTACCCCCCTGGAGAGAGGCCGTTCCTCGAAGCGGCCCACCGAAGGAGCAAGCGCGGCATCGCCCGCGTGAATCTCTCAGGTAAAGCGGACAGTGGGGCAGCGCACGGATGAACCGTGTTTCGCCCCACCGGGGCCTGCCCCCTTGCCTGAAAGCCTCTGCCGTGCCCGCTGCCGCCGCCCCGCTTCTCCAGACCCCGCTGCACAAGCTCCACGTCGAACTGGGCGCCCGCATGGTGCCCTTCGCCGGCTACGACATGCCGGTGCAGTACCCCACCGGCCTCATGGCCGAACACCACCACACCCGCAAGGCCGCCGGCCTGTTCGACGTCTCGCACATGGGCCAGCTGCGCCTGGTCGGGCCCGACGCCCCCGCCGCCTTCGAGACGCTCATGCCGGTGGACGTGATCGACCTCGGCGTGGGCAAGCAGCGCTACGGCCTGCTGCTCAACGACGAGGGCGGCATCATCGACGACCTGATGTTCGTCAACCGCGGGCACGACCTCTTCGTCATCGTCAACGGCGCCTGCAAGGCTGGTGACATCGCGCACATCCAGGCGCGCATCGGCTCGCGCTGCGAAGTCATCCCCCTGCCCGACCGCGCCCTGCTCGCGCTGCAGGGCCCGCTGGCGGTGGACGTGCTGCAGCGCCTCGTGCCCGGCGTCGAAAAACTGATCTTCATGACCGGCTCGCCCTTCCCGTGGCACGGTGCCGACCTCTTCATCACCCGCAGCGGCTACACCGGCGAAGACGGCTTCGAAATCTCCTTGCCCGGCGACCGCGCCGACCAGTTCGTGCGCACCCTGCTGGCCCAGCCCGAAGTGATGCCCATCGGCCTGGGCGCGCGCAACTCGCTGCGCCTCGAAGCCGGCCTGTGCCTCTACGGCAACGACATCGACACCACCACCACCCCGGTGGAAGCCGGGCTCAACTGGGCCATGCAGAAAGTGCGCCGCACCGGCGGCGCGCGCGCGGGCGGCTTCCCCGGCGCGGCGCGCGTGCTCGCGCAGCTCGACGGCAGCGAACCGCTGACCCGCAAGCGCGTGGGCCTGATCGCCCAGGAATGGGTGCCCGTGCGCGAGAACGTCGAACTGCAGAACACCAGTGGCGAGGTGATCGGCAAGACCTCCAGCGGCCTCATCGGCCCCAGCGCCAACAAGCCCATCGCCATCGGCTACGTCACACCCGAACACGCCGCCCTGGGCACGCCCGTGGTGGCCATGGTGCGCGGCAAACCCGTGCCCATGGAAGTCAGCGCCATGCCCTTCGTGCCCAACCGATACTTCCGCGGCTGATCTCACTTTTTTCGTTTCTTTTTTCAGGAGCTTTTTCATGACCACCAAGTACACCGAAGACCACGAATGGATCACCGTTGACGGCGGCATCGCCACCGTCGGCATCACCGTGCACGCGCAGGACGCGCTGGGCGACGTGGTGTTCGTCGACCTGCCCGAAGTCGGCAAGAGCTTCGCGCAAAAGGAAGTGGCCGGCGTGGTCGAGTCCGTGAAGGCCGCGGCCGACGTGTACATGCCCGTCAGCGGCGAAGTCACCGAAGTCAACGAAGCCCTGCGCGCCGACCCGTCGCTGGCCAACACCGACCCGCTCAAGGCCGGCTGGTTCTTCAAGGTCAAGCTCTCCGACCCGGCCCAGGTCGACGCCCTGCTGGACGAGACCGCCTACAACACCTTCGCCAACGCCTGATCCGCCTCTTCTCCCGCCGGAGCCTTCCATGCTGATGCCCTCTGTCAAACCCCTCGGTGAACTCGAAAACCCGTCCGAATTCGTGGCGCGCCACATCGGCATCGGCCAGGCCGACGAGGCCCACATGCTCTCGGTCATCGGCGAGGCCTCGCGCCGCGCGCTGATCGACGGCATCGTGCCGCGCAGCATCGCGCGCAGCCAGGGCATGCAGCTGCCACCGGCCGTCACCGAGGCCGCGGCGCTGGCCGAGCTCAAGGCGCTGGCGCAGAAGAACAAGGTGTTCAAGAGCTTCATCGGCCAGGGTTACCACGGCACGCTCACGCCCGGCGTGATCCTGCGCAACGTGCTGGAGAACCCCGCCTGGTACACCGCCTACACGCCCTACCAGGCCGAGATCTCGCAAGGCCGCATGGAAGCCCTGGTCAACTTCCAGACCATGGTGAGCGACCTCACCGGCATGGCCATCGCCAACGCCTCCATGCTCGACGAAGCCACCGCCGCCGCCGAGGCCATGACCCTGGCCAAACGCTCGGTGAAGAGCAAGGGCAACACCTTCATCGTCTCGGGCGACGTGCACCCGCAGATCATCGAAGTGGTGCAGACCCGCGCCAAACCCCTGGGCCTCACGGTGAAGATCGCGATGTCGGGCGAGGAATGGGCCGCCATGCTGTCGGACGGCGACTACTTCGCCGCCTTCACCCAGTACCCCGCCTCCAGCGGCTGGCTGCACGACTGGACCAAGGACGCCGCCACCGTGCACGGCAAGCAGGCCGCCTTCATCGTCGCCGCCGACCTGCTCGCGCTCACCCTGCTCAAGCCCCCGGGCGAGATGGGCGCGGACATCGTGGTCGGCACCACGCAGCGCTTCGGCATGCCCATGGGCGCGGGCGGCCCGCACGCCGGCTACATGGCCTGCCGCGACGAATTCAAGCGCTCGCTGCCGGGCCGTCTGGTCGGCGTGAGCGTGGACGTGCACGGCCAGCCCGCCTACCGCCTCGCGCTGCAGACGCGCGAGCAGCACATCCGCCGCGAAAAAGCCACCAGCAACATCTGCACCGCGCAGGTGCTGCCCGCCGTGGTTGCCAGCATGTACGCCGTGTACCACGGCCCGCAGGGCTTGAAGCGCATCGCCAACCGCGTGGCCGCCTACACCGCCATCCTCGCCAGCGGCCTGGAGCAATTGGGCTACCGCGACACCCACCACGGCGAACAAGGTGTGTTCGACACCCTCGCCCTGCACACGAAAGACCAGACCGACGCCCTCATGGCCCGCGCCGTGGCCCAAGGCGCCAACCTGCGCAAGGCCTGGGGCGACTACCTCATCGTCTCGCTCGACGAAACCACCACCCGCGACGACATCGCCCTGCTCTGGAAAATCTTCGCCAAGGACGGCCAGGCCCTGCCCGTCTTCGACACCTTCGAAAAAGGCGTGGAGCCACTCATCCCCGCCGAACTGCGCCGCACCAGCGACTTCCTCACGCACCCGGTGTTCAACACCCACCACAGCGAAACCGGCATGCTGCGCTACATCCGCGCGCTGTCCGACAAGGACCTCGCGCTCGACCGCAGCATGATCCCGCTGGGCTCCTGCACCATGAAGCTCAACGCCACCAGCGAGATGATCCCCATCACCTGGCCGGAGTTCGCCAACATGCACCCCTTCGCCCCGGCCGACCAGCTGCAGGGCTACCAGCTGCTCGACGAACAGCTGCGCGCCTGGCTCTGCCAGGCCACCGGTTACGCCGGCATCAGCCTGCAGCCCAACGCCGGCTCGCAGGGCGAATACGCCGGCCTGCTGGTGATCCAGGCCTACCACGCCTCGCGCGGTGAAAGCCACCGCAGCATCTGCCTCATCCCCAGCAGCGCGCACGGCACCAACCCCGCCAGCGCGCAGATGGTGGGCATGCAGGTCGTCGTCACCAAGTGCGACGACAACGGCAACGTGGACATGGCCGACCTCCAGGCCAAGTGCGAACAGCACAGCGCCAACCTGGCCGCCGTGATGATCACCTACCCCAGCACCCACGGCGTGTTCGAGACCACCGTGAAGGAGCTCTGCGCGCTGGTGCACCAGCACGGCGGGCGCGTCTACGTGGACGGCGCCAACATGAACGCCCTGGTGGGCGTGGCCGCGCCGGGTGAATTCGGCGGCGACGTGAGCCACCTCAACCTGCACAAGACCTTCTGCATTCCTCATGGCGGCGGCGGCCCCGGCGTGGGCCCGGTCTGCGTGGTGGAAGACCTCGTGCCCTTCCTGCCCGGCCATGCGGCGGGTGGTCTGCCGGTCAACGGCGTGGGCGCCATCAGCGCCGCGCCGCTGGGCAACGCCGCCGTGCTGCCGATCAGCTGGATGTACATCCGCATGATGGGCGCGGAGGGTTTGCAGCATGCCACCGAAGCCGCCATCCTCGCGGCCAACTACATCAGCAAGCGCCTGGCGCCGCACTACCCCACGCTGTACGCGAGTGCCAACGGCCACGTGGCGCACGAATGCATCCTGGACCTGCGGCCTTTGAAGGACACCAGTGGCGTGATGGCCGAGGACGTGGCCAAGCGCCTGATGGACTACGGCTTCCACGCGCCCACGCTGTCGTTCCCGGTCGCCAACACGCTGATGGTGGAACCCACCGAAAGCGAGACGCTGGACGAGCTGGACCGTTTCATCGACGCGATGATCGCCATCCGCGACGAGATCCGTCAGGTGGAGAACGGCGTCTGGCCGCAGGACGACAACCCGCTCAAGAACGCGCCGCACACCGCGCCCAGCCTCATGAAGGCCGACTGGCCACACCCCTATGCGCGCGACGTGGGCGCCGCCAGCGCCTCCACCCGGGCCCACGCCAAATACTGGCCGCCCGTGGGCCGCGTGGACAACGTGTACGGGGACCGCAACCTGTTCTGCAGCTGCGTGCCCCTGTCTGACTACGCTTGATGAAGTCCTGATCCCTCGCCTGCTGGGTGGGCGAGGTCGGGCACACCAACGGTGGTGCGCCTGCGTTGTTTCGCAGGACGGTGGCGGCGTCCGAATGCGCAGGCCCCCATTCGCGGTTGCCACAGAGGCTGCGCGCCGGCCAAGGCGTTGACGAAGGGGTGGTGGCGGACCCGGGCAGCCGCCCGCGAGCAGGGCCGGAGCAGTCGGATCCCGCCACCGGCCTGCCGCGAGGTGCAGGCCGGAAGCGAACCCAACAAACCCCGCCAAAACGAAAAATAGGCCCCAAGCCTTAACATCGTCGCCACGCCCGGAAAAGCCATGACCACCCACGCCCCGCGCGTGCTGAGCCTCATCCCCCCGATGACCCAGCTCAACACGCCCTACCCCTCCACCGCCTACATCACCGGCTTCCTCCGCTCGCGCGGCGTCGACGCCGTGCAAGCCGACCTCGCCCTCGCGCTCGTCCTCAAACTCTTCACCCCCGCCGGCCTCGAAGCCGTGCGCGGCAAAGCACTCGCTCAGCCCGAAGCCGACCGCAGCGGCAGCGTGCACGCCTTCCTCGACCAATTCGACCGCTACCGCGGCACCATCGGCCCCGTCATCGCCTACCTGCAAGGCCGCGACTCCACCCTCGCCCACCGCATCGCCGCGCGCGAACTCCTGCCCGAAGGCCCCCGCTTCAGCGCGCTCGAGGTCTACGTGGACGCCGCCCTCAGCGAAGAAGGCGGCGACCCCCTGGCCTGGGCCTTCGGCGCCCTCGGGGTGCAAGACAAAGCCCGCCACATCGCCACCCTCTACCTCAACGACCTCGCCGACGTGCTGCGCGACGCCGTGGACGAACGCTTCGCCTTCGTGCGCTACGCCGAATCCCTCGCCAGCAGCCAGCCCAGCTTCGAGCCCATGGCCGCCGCGCTCGCCGCGCCCTTCACCCTGGTCGACGAGGTGCTGCACACCCTCACCCTCGCCACCCTGGCCCAGCACAAGCCCGACGTGGTGCTGCTCTCCGTGCCCTTCCCCGGCGCGCTCTACGCCGCGCTGCGCATCGCGCAGACCATCAAGGGCCAGAACCCGCACATCACCATCGCCCTGGGCGGCGGCTTCGTCAACACCGAACTGCGCGAACTCGCCGAGCCCCGCCTGTTCGACTTCGTCGACTACGTCACCCTCGACGCCGGCGAACGCCCCCTGCTCGCGCTGCTGGAATTCCTGGACCGCAAGCGCTCCCGGCAGCGCCTGGTGCGCACCTTCGTGCGCGAGACCAGCGAAGCCGGCACGGCCACGGTGAAGTACATCAACTTCGGCGAACCCGAGGTGGCCTTCGAAGACGTGGGCACCCCCACCTGGGACGGCCTGCCGCTCGACCGCTACCTGAGCCTGCTCGACATGCTCAACCCCATGCACCGGCTGTGGAGCGATGGGCGCTGGAACAAACTCACCGTGGCCCACGGCTGCTACTGGAAGAAGTGCAGCTTCTGCGACGTGAGCCTGGACTACATCAGCCGCTACGAAACCGCGTCCGCCACCACCCTGGCCGACCGCATCGAAGCCATCGTCAACGAAACCGGGCAGACCGGCTTCCACTTCGTGGACGAGGCCGCGCCGCCCAAGGCCCTGAAAGCCCTGGCCGACGAGCTGCTGCGCCGGCAACTGCCCGTCTCGTGGTGGGGCAACATCCGCTTCGAAAAAACCTTCAGCCCCGAACTCTGCCAACTGCTCGCCGACAGCGGCTGCATCGCCATGAGCGGTGGGCTCGAAGTGGCCAGCGACCGGCTGCTCACCCTCATGAAAAAGGGCGTGTCCGTCGAACAGGTCGCGCGCGTCACCAAGGGATTTTCAGACGCGGGCATCCTCGTGCACGCCTACCTCATGTACGGCTTTCCCACGCAGACCGTGCAGGACACCGTGGACTCGCTCGAGTACGTGCGCCAGCTGTTCGAGAACGGCTGCATCCAGAGCGGCTTCTTCCACCGCTTCTCGTGCACCGTGCACTCGCCCGTGGGGCTGGACCCGGCCGCGTATGGCATCGAACTGGTGCCCCTGCCCGAAGTGACCTTCGCCAAGAACGACATCGGCTTCATCGACCCCACCGGCGTGGACCACGACGCGCTGGGCATCGGCCTGCGCAAGGCGATCTACAACTACATGCACGGCATCGGGCTGGACGAAGACGTGCGCGCCTGGTTCAGCCACCTGCACGACCCGGTGCCCAGGACGCGGGTGAAGCGGCACTTCATCGAGCGGGCGCTGGACAAACGGGAAAGGGCTTGATCGCGGCGGTCGCCTTCGTGGCCTACCAGCGCAGCCAACGCCACCCGGCCAGCGCGCCCAACAACGCGCACGCCGCCATACCCAGCACGTACCAGACGGCGAGAAAGGGCGCCTGCATCTCGGGGCAATGCAGGGCATACACCGCGGCACCCACCGCGCCCGCCAGCCAACCCGCCGCGGCCCCCGTCAGCAAGGGGCGCGTGGGCGCCAGACCCCGCAGGGCCCAGAACAGCGCGACCCCCACCGGCAAGGCCGTGGCCATCACGTTGAACACGCAGTAGCGCCAGGTCTCGCCCAGCACCAGCGCCGCCCGCGTGCCGGGAGCCGCCTGCGCCAGCACCAGCATCGCCCAGGCCCACAACAACGCCACGGGCAGCCACAGCCCCCACGCCCAGCCGCGCACGCGCGCGCCCGGGTGGCCCAGCAGGAACACGACCACCAGGCCACTGACCGCCACGGCCAGCGGCATCGCCAGCTTGACCCCGAACGCCGGCGTGGCCCAGACCTCGCCCAGGTCGCTGCGCACGCCGTACATCAGGTGCACCCAGGCCAGCGCACACACCAGCCCCAGACCCAGCGCGAGCGCAAAACGGCGCTCACCCGCATGACGGGGCACGGGGGCAGCGCCGGTGGCCAGGAGGTTCATCAGATCGTCGGTTTTCATGCTTGTCCTTTCCATTGGCGCGCCAGCGCCTTGATGCCCCGGTGCACCCCCACTTTGACGGCGGACTCACTCATGCCCGTGAGCCGGGCCGCCTCGGCGACCGACAGGCCATCGAGCTTGGTGTGCTGGATGGGCAACCGCTGGTGATCCGGCAATTGCTCGAGCAAGCGGCCCAGGTCGCGCCGCGCCTCACCCGCCTCGCTGTCTGACTGCGCAAACACGTCCAGCTCATCGTCCAGGGGATCGTTGAACGCCTCGTGGCGGGCGCGCCGTCGCCACAGATCCACCAGCTTGTAGCGGGCCAGTGCATGCACCCACGCCGTCAGCGGCTCGCCCCGGCGGTAGGTCTGGCGCTGGGCGTGCACGGCCATCAAGGTCTCCTGCACCAGGTCCTCCACCTCGTCCGGCAGCTGCTGCAGGCGGCGCCGGAAATAGCCGCGCAGCAACGCCGCCAGGCGCTGCAGGAAACGGTGGTAGGCGGCGCCATCGCCGTCCAGCCCCGCCACAAAGAGTCCGTGCAATTCGTGTTCTGTCGCGGTCACGTCAGCTATTCGTGTCATGGCGCGAAAAGGTTACAGACAGGCCGAAATAAAAAAGCCGATCGATTCTGCGGCGGGCCTGTAACCAACGCAGCGGCGACGACGAAATAGCCATCGGTACGCACCAACTGGTTGGCGCGGCCCTACACCCAGGAGCCTTTCATGAACACCTCGCAACTGACCCTCACCCTGGCCGCGCTGGCCGCCCTCACCACCGGCGCCGCGCTCGCGCAGTCCAACATGCCCGACACCAAGAACGCCGCCAGCGCCAAGGAACGCTGCTATGGCGTGGCGATGGCCGGCAAGAACGATTGCGCGGCCGGCCCCGGCACCACGTGTGCGGGCACCTCCAAGATGGACTACCAGGGGAACGCCTGGAAGTATGTGCCTGCCGGCACCTGCGTGGGCATCAAGACGCCCACCGGCATGGGGGCGCTGCAACCCGTCAAGGGCTGAACACCCCATGGACCTGAGCGCCGGTCTCGGCCTCAAGCCCGAGCACGTCGATGCCGCCTGCGGCACGCGCGCAGCGGGCCTGTGGTTCGAAGTGCATGCCGAAAACCACCTGGTGGACGGCGGCCCGCGCCTGGCATGGCTGGAGGCCGTGCGCGCGCACCACCCGGTGGCGCTGCACGGCGTCTCGCTCTCGCTGGCTGGCCACGAGCCGCCCGACAGCGGCCACCTGTCGCGGCTGGCGGCACTGGTGCGCCGGCTGCAGCCGGCGCTGGTGTCCGAACACCTCGCCTGGAGCAGGCTGGGAGGCCACTACGCGCCCGACCTGCTGCCCTTCGTGCGCACCCACGAAGCGCTGCGCCAGACGGCCGCGAACATCGAGCGGGTGCAGGACGCCCTGCAGCGCCGCATCGCGATCGAGAACCCATCGCACTACCTGCACCTGCAAGGCCACGACTGGGACGAGCCCGAATTCCTGCTGGAGCTGGTGCGCCGCACCGGCTGTGGCTTGCTGGTGGACGTGAACAACCTCTTCGTTTCGGCGCACAACATCGGCACCGACCCGCTGGACGCGCTGGACCGCCTGCCGGCCGACGCCGTGATGGAAATCCACCTTGCCGGCCACCACGAAGACCCGGCGCTCGGCGCAGGCCTGCTCATCGACGGCCACGACGCGCCCGTGGTCGAACCGGTGTGGCGGCTCCATGAACACCTCATCGAACGCATCGGCCCCAGGCCCACGCTGATCGAGCGCGACGGCAACCTGCCCGCCTTCGACGTGCTGATGGCCGAGCGCGACCGCGCCCATGCCCAACTGAGCCGGTTCGGCGAGGTGATGGCATGAACCACGCCGACTTTCAGACCGCGTTCTGGCACGACCTGTGGTCGAGCGATGACACCGCCTCGTCCGCCCTGAGCCGCCAGCCCGGCTTCATGGTCTACCGCAACACCGTGCTCAAAGCCTGTGTGGACAGCCTGCTCGCGCTCCACCCCGCCGTGCGCCGGCTGACCGGCGACGACTGGCTGGCCGCCGTGGCGCTGGCGCACGCGCGCGAACACCCGCCGCGGGCCGGTTGCCTCGCGAGCTACGGCGAAGGCTTTCCGCAGCACCTGGCGCGCGCGCTCCCCGCAGGCGAATGGCCCTGGCTGCCCGAGGTGGCGCGGCTCGACGCGTTGTGGAACCAGTGCCACACGGCCGCCGACGCGCCCACGCTGCCGCCTGCGGCACTGACGGCGCTGGACGCCACCACCCTGCCCCGCAGCGTGCTCGTGCCCCACCCCGCCGCGCGCTGGCACCCTTGCACCGAATGGCCCGCCCTCAGCCTCTGGCGCGCCGCACGCGAAG